>VGXE01000044.1 GCA_016873455.1 Nitrospira sp.
TCACCGGCGATGGCAGGAAGGCCCCTTCCGCCCTGGCTGACCCAACAGGGAGAACGGTCAGGAGTCCGGCACAGAGACATGCCTGAAACGTGCTCCGCGCAGTCCGCCCCCACAGAGGCGGTGAAGCCCAACCTGCCGGTAGACCCAGATATCGCAATGAGCGCATGCGACGCTCCAGACTCTTGGCAAGGACCATGTGAACCAGGCTACGACCGGCTGCTGGAGCTGTCAAGAGATGGGCCGCCCACTACGCTGAACGTCTTCGGCACCACAGGCGCACTGTGGTACAGTGGGTGCAGCCCTACTCGCCTCTACGCTGTACACGGCAGACAAAGAAAGGAGCGTGCATCATGCGGACCCACTTGCGAATGCTCATTGCCCTAGCCGCCTTCACCACGTTGTCCGGATGCATTGATCCGCCCAAGGCGCCCTATGTCCCTGTGCAGGACCTTGCTGCGAACATCGATGAGGCACGGGCAACAGCTGAACAAGGCAGTCCTGAGGAGCAATACCGTCTGGGTCTCCGGTACGAGCAATTGGTCCATCACTACGGCGAAGCGGCCCGCTGGTACCGCATGGCAGCCATCCAGCAGCATTCGGAGGCCATCTATCGACTCTGTCTTCTGTCGGATGCCGGACGAGGTATGCCGCAAGACTTCCAGGAAGCATTACGGTGGTGCCATCTCGCGGCGGATCATGGCCATGCACAAGCGATGCGTATGATCGGCAGCTATTTTGAAGTTGGCCGCGGCGTGCCAAAAGATTCCGTCCAGGCGCATCAGTGGTATAACCTGGCGGCCGCTAACGGGGACGAAGAAGGAGTCAAACGGCGGAATCGGCTGGCCCTGAACATGACTCCCGGTCAAATCGCGCAAGCACAATATCAGGCCAGAAGTTGGCGAGGGAAATATCAGGACTCCTCTCAACGCGTGCCATCCGATCAACAATCCCAGACACAGTGACAACGACATCGTCCTCGCCAACTCTGATTCCCACTGACGCAGCGTATCAGTATGGCGGCACGGTCCAATAGGCGAGCGCCACGGCGCACCAGCCGCCGGAGACATCGGTGGTCCCTCTTCTCAATCGTCCGGAGGTCCGCCCAACGACGCTGGAGGGAGACACACACCTTTTTCCACGCGGTCTCAAAAACCCCTCCCGTCACCAGAGTGTGCATCGGCGCATCGCTGCTCTTGATTCTCTTCTTAACCGTCAACTGGGTCTACCACGCCATGACCAAGCCCAGTGAGGTCTTCTTCCCCCTGGATCAATCGCTTGGCAAGAATCTGACTCAAAGCTGGCAAGAATATGGCCCGCTGTTTCGCGAGCATGCCACAGCGGTCATCACGCCGGAATTACTTGCCGCACTTGCCCAAGTCGAAAGCAGCGGCAACCCGGTGGCACGAACATACTGGCGCTGGCAATGGGGAGTGAATCCCTTTTCGTGGTATCAGCCGGCTTCCAGCGCCGTCGGGATGTTTCAGTTGACGGATGCGACATTTCAAGAGGCGAAACGATACTGTATACACGACCATCATGTGGCAGAAGATGGCCCGTGGCATGACTGGCAGTCCTGCTGGTTCAATAGTCTCTATACCCGTGTGATTTCAAGCCATGCCATTGAGTTGACTGCCGCCCTGCTCGACCGGCAAGTCACGCGTGAGCTCGCCAAACGGCCGAAGACCACGGTGAACCAGACGCACAACCTTGCCGCTGTGATTCACCTCTGCGGCGCCGGAGCAGGCCATAATTTCGCTATGCGCGGGTTCCGCCTCAAACCCCATCAGCGCTGTGGAGATCACGATGTGCGGAACTATCTCACGCGTATCGAACTCTTGAAGCAGCAATTCATCAAGCTGAATACTGAAGGATGAGCCGTATCTGCTCCGGCTATTCGTGAGGCTCTTCGATTGGCCCGGCCCACTCTCCTTTGGCCAGCGTCACTTCCTGAAACCCTCCATCCGGCCATTGAAATTGGCCAACTTCATCCACTTGTACGATAAAGGGATCGGCTTCATGGGCCTCTCCACGGAACCAGTACCAGCCAGGCTCGCTCGGTTTATCCTTCGTCCATTGATACATCGCTGTCGCACTCCTTCTCCGTGGTGCCGCAGTCCCGAGTCTGTTACAGTCCGCCCATGACGACGAACCCTACCATGTCCGACCTGCCAATAGAAGATGCGTTGCCCGCGTTGCGCGACACGCTTTTGAACGAGCGCAATGCCCTGCTGACCGCGCCACCTGGTGCGGGAAAGACCACCCGCGTGCCACTGGCCTTGCTTGACGCTCCATGGCTTCACGGCAAGAAACTCCTGATGCTGGAGCCTCGCCGGCTGGCAGCCCGCGCCGCCGCTCACCGCATGGCTGCCACGTTGCATGAACCCGTCGGCGCTACTGTCGGGTACCGCATGCGTCTGGACACGAAGGTAGGGCCCGCGACCCGAATCGAGGTCGTCACGGACGGCATCTTGACCAGGCTGTTTCAGCACGATCCCGAATTGGCCGACTACGCGGCGGTGATCTTCGATGAATTCCATGAGCGCAGCCTGCAAGCCGACACGGGCTTGGCGCTGGCGCTCGAAACTCAGAAACTGTTCCGTCCGGATCTCCGTCTGCTGGTGATGTCGGCGACGTTGGATTGCGGACCGGTTGGCGACCTCTTGCGACAAGCCCCCACAATCCGATGCGATGGCCGGATGTTTCCCGTCGACACCTGTTATCTGGATCACCCCCTTACCGATCGCCTCGATATGGCCGTCACACATACCATCCGTCGCGCGCTTGCCCGTGACCAAGGCAGCGTGCTCGTGTTCTTGCCCGGCATGGCGGAGATCCGCCGCGTCGAACGGTTGCTCCGAGACTCAGCACTCAGTCCTCAGATACTCATCACTCCCCTTCATGGCGACTTGCCGCAACAGACACAAGATGCCGCAATCGCTCCGGCCAGGCCCGGCACGAGAAAGGTGGTGTTGGCCACATCGATTGCGGAAACCAGCTTGACGATTGAGGGCATTCGCATCGTGATCGACGCCGGCCTCCTCCGCGTGCCGCGATTTGATCCGCGTTCCGGGCTTACTCGATTGGAGACGATCCGGATCACGCAAGATTCCGCCGAACAGCGCCGGGGCCGAGCCGGCCGTTTGGAGCCGGGCATCTGTTATCGGCTCTGGACAGAATCAGAACAGGCTGGTCTTGCTCCCCGGCGTCCGCCGGAGATCCTCCATGCAGACCTTGCCCCGCTCCTACTGGACTTGGCACATTGGGGGACAGCCGATCCATCCGAATTGTCGTGGCTGAATGCGCCGCCTGCCGGACCAGTGGCACAGGCCAGAGACTTGTTGATTCGTCTGGGCGCATTGGAACCTTCCGGCGGGATTACCCCCCATGGCAGACGGATGGCGGAATATGCGCTGCATCCACGCCTCTCCCATATGCTCGTGCGAGCTCTGACCATGCAGTGCGCTGAGTTAGCCTGCGACCTTGCCGCACTGCTGGGTGAGCGCGACCTGCTCAGAGGTCCATCGTTCGCACGGCACGCGGATATCAGGACCAGACTCGACGCATTGCGCGGCGAACGCCACCAGGTCATGGAATCGACGATCGACCGCGGCACACTCCAGCGAGTCAAGGATACGGCTGCCGTGTGGAAACGGCAGCTGATTCGATCCTCTGACCGCTCACACGCTACGGGCGAGACCAGCCTGGACGAGATTGGACCACTGTTGGCACTCGCATACCCCGACCGGATCGCCCAACGCCAACCGGGCACCGAGGCGCGCTATCTGTTGACAAACGGCCGGGGTGCCCTCTTTATCCAGCCTGACCCCTTGGCATCGGAACCGTATCTCGTCATCGCCGATCTGGATGCCGGATCTCAATGGGGACGCATCGATCTGGCTGTGCCGATCTCGCGCGAAAACATCGAGCACCTGTACGGACACCAGATTGTCACGGTCGAAGCGGTCGTCTGGGATGAGCAGGCTGCGTCAGTTCGCGCATCACGGCAACGCCGGCTCGGTTCATTGGTCCTGTCTGAAGAGGGATTGTCACGACCAAACCCTGCGATGATCACCGCAGCGCTCTTGGATGGCGTGCGCCGGGCCGGTGTGGACACACTTGCCTGGACGGCAGAATTGCGACAGTGGCGGGCGAGAGTTCAATTTCTCAGACGAATTGATGGCCTCGATCCCTCATGGCCGGACCTGTCGGATGCAGGCTTGCTCCAATCACTCGAGGAATGGCTCGGGTCCAACCTGCATGGCATGACCACCCTTGACCGCGTCCAACGGGTAGATCTGACGCACCCGCTCCAATCACTCTTGACCCGGGAACAGAGACGCGACCTGGACCGTCTCGCCCCAACCCATTACACCGTGCCGAGCGGCTCGAACATACGCATCGAGTATGACACTGCCGATCAACCAGTGCTGGCCGTACGATTGCAGGAAATGTTCGGCTGTAAGGTGACGCCCCGCATCGCAGGAGGAAAGGTTCCGCTGCTGCTACACCTGCTTTCGCCGGCGAAACGCCCGGTGCAGATCACGCAAGATCTGGCTGGATTTTGGACCGGATCTTACCACGACGTGCGCAAAGAATTGCGTGGCCGCTATCCCAAGCATCATTGGCCGGACGATCCGCTCACGGCACCGCCCACGGCGAAATCTAAACGGCCACGGCACTGAACGCCAATCGGATTACTTCTCAATCGGCAGGAAGCTCACATTGGCTGCCGTGGTGCCTTCAACGGACGGATAAGTTCCTTCGTACTGGGCCGGAAATACATACAGCCGCTCATCGGCGGCAAACAGCAGCTTATACTCCTTTTCGGTGTTCCCATGCAGATACACCGTGAGCAAAGAGGCGGGTGCGTGTTTGTCCGCTCGTGCCCGATTCATCCCCAATTGGGCCGGGACGACATACAGGCCGACGGCAACCAGGACGCAGGCGACAGAGGCCATCGTCAGATCCAACTGCAGGTCTTCCGTGATGAGACGGACCACCAACAGTTCGAGCGCAGAAGCCAGCAGCCAGAGCAAGACCACCACGGAAATGACCGACAACACGATAGCAGCAAAGGTGGCACCAGCAAGACTCAGCAACGGGATGAGCGCTAAGAGCAGAATGAAGAGCCACGAGCCGTATTGGACTACGACGACTGAAATCTTGAATTTAGTACTCTCCGTCAGATGGCTCGGACTGTCGATCAACCCGAGATTCGTCGTGGCCAAATAGACGAAGAAGAGAATCAGCAGCAGCGGAATCCAGCTTTGGCTGAAGTAGATTGCCGCCGGAACCTCGTCCAAAATCCATGAGGCGCCGAATTCGGCAAAGTAGGCTCTCGTATAGAAAGACCCGGAGAGATAGGCCAGCCCGGTCATGACCGCCAACCCCGCGAAGGCGATCGGCGTTTGCGCGATGAGCCGCTGAGCTCCGGCACGAGCCTTCTCAGCCTTCTGGTCATCATCGCGCGGCACGGTCACACCGGAATGTCGCGGGTACCGTCATAGGAGGCCCGGGATTGATAAGCAAACTTCACGGTGTCGCCGTCGCGCACCGTCGAATCGTCCGATCCAATCCGCTTATTGATCGTAATCAAGGTTTCACGTCCAGCGATGAACGGCAACAGCGCCCCGAGTTCCACCTGGTTCATCTCGACCAGTTTCTTCACCGTCGTAGGGCCAGACACCTCGACGTCAATTTCACTGCCTCCCACCGCGTCGCGCAAGATGTTGCCCAGCACCAGCACCGTCACCATAGGCCCTCACCCTTCAAGAGCTAATAGCATATAGCCGATAGCAAGAATATAAGACGGACGGTTGGAATCACCGGACTTGTCCTTGTTCGTGCCATATGCCATTCGCCATTAGCTCTTCTCCCCCGCTTCATAGGCCTCATGCAGCATCTGCGCGACATGTTTCACTTCGACTCTTTCTGGCAACCCATTTTTCAGGCGGATCATGCACGCGGGACAACTTGTCGCCACGACATCCGCGCCGGCCTGTTCAATCGCCCGGGTCTTGCGCGCGAAGATGCGTTGAGACGTATCGTAATCCTTGACGATAAATGTTCCGGCACCGCCCGCACAGCGATCAGCGTCGGTCATCTCGGTAAAATTGACGCCCGGCAACGAGGCCAAGAGCTTCCGTGGCTCCTTGGTCACACCGGCGGCCCGCAAGTGACAGGAAGAATGGTAGGTCACCCGCTTCGTCCCGCCGGCTGATTGCGCCATGGGCGGATTCTGAGGGGCACGCGCGACAAACTCAGTGATATGCACAACCTTCTTCGCCAGGTCTTCCGCCTGGCGGCGCTCCTCGCCGTCCGCAAACAGCGCCGGGTAGTCCTTGAGCATCAGGGTACAGGAGGCACAACCAGTCACGACGGTGTTATATCGCGCCAACGAGTTGAGATTGAACCGCGCTCCCTCGCGCACGAGCTCCATGTGCCCATAGGTTTGAATCGGCGTCCCGGAACACCGTTGCGGCGGCAGAGCCGGTTCCACGCCATGTTTTCGCAGAACGCCGATCACCGCATCACCGACTCCGTCGTCGAGATAGTTTGCCGCGCACCCATGGAAATAGGCAATGTCTTTCGATGAGGGTGCGTCCGACTCGGCTGGAATCAGGTCCGCATGGCGCTCTCTCAGCTGTGTGGCCGCGAATCGTGGTAAGGCCAGCTCGTGGGGCAGCCGCGCCGTAGGAGCCAGCCGCCGCATGATCGGCTTCGTCACCCATTCAATGAGTCGCCGCACGAATGGACGATCCCACAGCGATTGCGTGTTCCCCAACCAGCGGAGCAGCGCATCGAATCGGGCCCCTCTCGCTTGGAATCGGAAGATCCAGCCCGCCAGCCGATTGGGATGTTCCGCGCGCTTTTTCAAAATAAGATCGGACACGTCCACACCGGCCGGACAGACGGTCCGGCAGGATTTGCAATTCAGGCAGGCTTCCACCACACGTTTCGAGTTCAAATAGCTGTAATCATTTGCCGTCACGATCTCAAACCAGCCGCGCGAACTCATATCCTCCGATTGGAAGACATCGTAGACCGGACAGACCGCGTTGCACTTCGCGCAGGTCGCGCACGATTTAGATAGTCTGGTGTAGTCAATGTGGTCGGTAAACGGCCGGTCGCTGATCTTGATGCCCGGATTGAGAATGTTGCCGGGATCGAAGGCCTGCTTCACTTGCACAAAAAGACCGTATAGGTCCTCGCCGAACATTTTCCTCACATACTCGGCTCTGATTCGGCCGTCGCCATGTTCTCCACAAATGGATCCGCCAAAACGATCCAGCACGGCCGAGTGAATCTCATGATATCCTTGAACCATCTTATTGAAGTCACTGTGATCATTGACGTCTAAGAGTGGAACAATATGAGCATTGCCATTTCCGATATGGCCGAAGATCGCCACCGGCACCCGCTGTCCCTTAAAGAATGTTTCCAGATAATGAATCAACTCGCTGATGCGTTCGGCGCGAACGACGACATCATCCACAAAGTTGATCGGCTTCTTCCGAGGATCATACCGATACAACGTTGGGTACAGAGCTTTCCGCGCTTTCCAGAGTTGCTCCCGCCGATCCACATCGAAAGCCAGAGTCAACTCCGAGGCCAACTTGAATGGACGACAGACAGCCGCCATTCTCTCGGCCCGTTCGCGCAGATCGACATCAATAGAATCCGCATCCAATTCGATCAGCAATGTCGCCGCTGCGTCGGCGGGCACGCCGTGCGTCGCGCGCCCGATCAGGTCAAGCGTATTGGCATCCATGATCTCCAAGGCGCTCGGTTCCAATTCAAGCAATCGCGGCACCGCCTCGCCCACTTCTTGAAGGTGGCGAAAATGAATCAACGCGGTCAATGTCGCCTTCGGCTTGTCGACAAGCTTCACGGTCGCCTCGCTGACAACCCCCAGCGTTCCCTCGCTGCCAACGAACAATTTGGGCAGATCGAATAGCCCGCCCGCCAGGCCATCGGCCAAACCGAAGAGATTGTATCCACAACTGTTCTTACTGACCGTCGGTTTCTTCGCGCGAATCATGTCCGCATGCGCCTGCACCAGCACGAAGATCTCCCGCAGTACCGGAATGGCCGTCAGCACTCGCTCGAAGGCTGGATCATTCACTCCGTAGGATTGTGCGTCCAGCCACGTGCCGGATACCAAACAGGTGCGGAGACTGAGCACGTTGTCTTTCACCGCGCCATAGCGCAACGTATGCGGTCCGGACGAGTTGTTTGCCAACATCCCACCGAGCTTGCACATCTCGCCGCTGGACGGATCTGGACCGAAGAGTAGACCATCGCGGGCCAGCTGTTTGTTCAATTCGGCAAGGACAATCCCCGGTTGGACACGAGCCCATCGTTCTTCATGATTTACTTCAAGGATCCGGTTTAACCGCGAGACGTCCAAAATGATTCCGGATCCAATGGCAGAACCAGTGAGATTTGTGCCGGCAGCTCGCGGCGTCAGCGGGATGCCATTGGCCGCGGCATACCGGATAGTGGTCGCAATGTCTTCTTCGGATTCGGCGAGCACAACAGCCTTCGGCTCCATGCGATAAATACTGGCATCGACCGCATAGGCCGTGAGGGTTGGACGATCGTCCTTCACCCTATCTGAGCCGAGCTTGGCTCGGAGGTCGGCAGCAACGGCACGGGATCGTTCGGGGAGAATCAGGGTTGGAGCAGTCATAGCAGCGCTGGGGCATGGGCAACAGCCCGCTCATAGGCTGTCTTGAGTGCCGTTACTCCCGGATGCTCGCTGGTCAGCACACCGGCATCGACGAGCACGGCGAGTCGAGGTGTGGGATCGAGCCGCCGGAGAGAGAATCGCGTGAGACCATCCGTGGCCAGCGCCTTTTCATAGGCGCCCAGCCAGGATTCCGTGATGGCCCGCAATCCCGCATCAGTGGATTTCATCCGACCGAGCCGAATCTGCTGCAGCAACTTGATCAGAGGATCGGAGTGAGAGATGGCCGCGATTGCGCGGGCCAGAGCCTGTTCGTCTAACGTCCCCATGCGCCGGTTAGTTCATCGAGCAGGAACCGGGGCCACGAGGATCCCCGCAACTGCCGCAGGCCCCCGGACCGCTCGCCGACGCCCAACTGGCTGTCGCCCCGACGCCGAAAGCGGAGAACTGCTTATCGAGCTTGGTGGTGTGACACTGGGGACAGGCTGCTTCCCTCGATCCCTGGACCAACAGCTCGAAACGATGATTGCATTCCCGACAGACATATTCGAAGATAGGCATGGTAAGACTCCTTGGTGACGGCTCATTATAAAGTTGCGCCAGCCGGATCGCAACGAGAGGACTTGTTATGTATCAAGAAGATAAAACCTTCACCCTGCGCTTCAGCCTGGAGGCGCGATTCCCGGACGACTACGAGGGCGACGACGACCACCATGCCTGGCTGCGCGCCTGGGAAGCCCGCATGAAACCGGAACTGATCAAGGCCGTATTCGAATCGCTGCGACGGGCGCCGCACTGGACCGTGCACACCCGCAATCGCGGCAAATCGCCTGAAGATGAAATCGAAGTCGTCTTGGAACGAGACTTTTCCACATCCCAGTCCTACTCCATCTAACCATGGCCACGACGCCGCACCGCGACATCGGTCTCTACGTCCATATTCCGTTCTGCAAACAACGCTGTCACTTTTGCGCGTTCTATCTTGAAGTTGCCGGACCCGAGCGGATGCGCTCTTTCTGTACGGCCCTCGCGCAAGAAATCCTTCTCCATCGGCAGGATGGGTTGGTGGGGCCTCGCGCATTGCGCAGCATCTATTTCGGTGGCGGGACGCCGACGGCCCTCCCAGCCGCGCAACTGGTTTCGCTCTTGCAATTGATCCAAGAGGCCTGGCCGACGGAATCGTCCGTGGAGATTACGGTGGAAGCCCATCCGTCTACCGTACGCCCCACGGACTTGCACATGTTGGCCGATGCCGGATTCAATCGCATCAGCTTCGGTGCCGAATCCATGGACGAGCGTGACTTCACCCGAATCGGCCGACCCGGACGAGTTCAGGATACGGGGACCGCCGTCCTAGCCGCACGTGCCGCCGGCTTCACCAATATCAACCTCGATCTGATGTATGGGCTGCCAGGTCAATCGCTTGCTTCGTGGACTGAGACTGTGCAATCGCTGCTTACGCTCGAACCGACACACGTGTCCTGTTACGCCTTGACCATTGAAGAGGGTACAACACTCGCCGAAAACATTGCCAGGAATGTGGTCCCACAGCTTGACGAGACACTTCAGATCGACATGGAATCAGCAGCGGAGAGTCTATTGAAGGAATCAGGATTCGATCGGTATGAGATTTCAAACTATGCCAAGCCAGGTTTCCTCTGCAGCCACAATCTGCTCTATTGGACCGATGGCGACTATCTCGGACTCGGCCCCAGCTCCCAATCATATGTCAACGGCATCCGTTTCGGAACGGTCCCCAATCTCACGGCCTATACGGAGGATCTGAACCGAGGCCGCTTGCCGATCGCAGAGCGCATCGCCCTCTCGGATGCCGAGCAGCAGAGGGATGCGTTGGTGTTTGGCCTTCGCCGGATGGAAGGAATACCCCGGCATCTTCTTCGCCCCGACATGCCGCAGCATCAGGCACTTGTCCAGCTCAGCCGCCACGGGATGATCGAATACCACGATGACTATATTCGCCTGACGGCACAAGGCCGGCGGTATGCGGACTCGGTCGCCGAAGAGCTATATTAGCCCTGATAGCATGGGCATTCGGCTGGACAGACAAGCCCCACGAGCCGGGCAGACACGGTCAACCGGACAGGAGCACGCGCGATGCCAGTGAACATGGATCCCTCGAAAAAGCGGCGCAGACTGAACCAATCGGCAGAGAAGGCTCACATGAATACCCCGCCAAAGGCATTCGGGGAAGAAACCGAGTCAGATCGGGAAAAAGACTTGGCGGATGCGGAATCAAAAAATCTGTGGGACGCGACGGAAGTAATCGACATGGATAAAATGTAGCCATCAGGCCGGCAAAATACCACGCGATCGCCTGCACCACGTAGACACCGAAACCCCGACCAGCATTTCCCCCATCACACCAATGAGAATCGCCACCCCGGTCTCGATCCCGATCCACCAGCCTATTGATCGGGAGAAAACGGATAAAACAGGTATTAACTCGACCGGACAGGTCTGCTAGAATTCGGCCCCATGCCGACGCCTTCGACACCCGAGACGATTCCGGAGATCACGGAAGACATTAAGACCGGCATCGTCAGCGGATTCGAGTCTCGCGTCGTCGTCTTCAATTGTGAGTGCCACACCTACCAAGAGGTGATCGACCTCTTTTGCCGATTCATTCCGGGTATGACGGCCACCAAGGCGTTCGAATTAGCCTATCGAATCGACCACGAAGGAGAAGCTGTCGTGTATAGCGGAGCCACGGAACAGGCGGAGGAGATCGCAGTCAAATTGGCAGGGGGAGGACTCAAGGTCGTGGTGCAGTAGCTGCAGCTTATTTGTGCTTCGCCTTAGGCTTGGGCTTCGGTTTCGGCTTGGGCTTGTGTTTGAGCGTCGGCTTTTGGGCCGGAGCAACCTTCGCAACGGGTTTCTTGGAAGGAGCGGTCACAGCCGGCACCTGCTTTTCCGGAATGGCCTTGACCGGTTTTGTCGGCGTCGGAGGAGCGGGCTTGGCATTTTTGGCCCGTTTGCCAGAAGACTTTCCCCCTTTGGCAGGGGCAACGGGAGCCAAATACGTCATGGTCCGATTCACCTTCACCAACTGCTCCCCGCTGAGCACACGGACCTGGTAAAGCTCGAACAATTTGCTGATCGCTTTCGTGTCCCCCCGTCTGGCTGCACCAAGCAGCTTTCGGCGTTGGTTCATTTCTTCTTCTTCAGTATGAGACGCCGCGCGCCGTTCCATGCCCGTCCTTTCTCAGTTCCGCCTATCGCCGATCGGCAACCCGCACCACACCAGCAGCTGGAAAATGTGCCGAGTATAGCAGAGTCACGCCGACATTTGAATATGTTGTTTCAGGTCAATTCCCGGAGGGTTTGCCCGGGGGTCGCAGGATGGATTTTCCCAAAGAAACCACCAGCCCCCGCCTCATCCTGTGATCATCTCCGCCATTGAGCGATTGAAGAAGACCCAGTATAATCCCTCGATAATCACGACTCTGCTTGTGCAAAGGAGACTACCCATGAATCAGCATACCTCACCTCAGCCAACCGTAGCCGACGACCCTCAAGCCCGTGACCTTTTGCGTCGAGCCTTTGAGAACACCGCACGGTGGCCGAGGAATTTCACCGGCTTTACCGCCGATCTCACCGTGAATGTAAACGGCAAGGATACGAGTGGCCCGGTGATGGTCAAGGGACCACGAGAAGTCTCAGTCCAACTCAGTGACGCCGAAGTCCAGAAGTGGGCGCAGGAACAACTGGGCATGATCGCGGTCCATCGAGGCCCCCGGAGCTTCGAGGAATCGGACGGAAAGTACTCCTTAACGATGGAGGAAGATGGGCACCCATTAGGCACGAAACTCGTCATCCACGGCTCCAATTCGTTCTATCGCCTCAAAGATAACCGGATCACCCAGATCAATCGGAGCATGGCCCATCCAGGCATGGCACCGTTCGCCTTCACGATCAATGTCGAAGACAGCGCCATCACGCAAGACGGGAAGCACCTGACGACCAAATACACCGTCTATTACTATTCCCCGACGGATGGAAAGCTGAACAACGTCGAAAGCTTTACCGACAGCCACGTTCGCGTCGGATCGTCCGACCTCCCGGCCAGCAGACGAATCATTACATTTGAACATGGCACCGTCATCGTCAAAAGCCTCACCTTCACGAACCACAAATTGATCTGACCATGGATTTACGGAAAGATTTTCCGCGCAGCATGAAGGTCACGCTGGCGGGCCATGTCCACGTGGCCCGCATGATCGACAAGTGCCGGGCCATGCTCGCCGGCACCGAGGGGGAGTATATCTATCCTTGCCCGATGGATGAGCGGCTGCTCGAATTCGCCGGTCTCACCAGCGACCAGTTCACTGCCGCCGTCAGGACCAATCCAACCGATGAAGGGGTCACAGCCTGGTTTCAGCGGCAAGCGAAGCCACATGCGCCTGCCGAATTGGAAGGATGGAATCAGGCACTGCTAACGCGTGGACCGAGTTCTCCGGAGAGCGCCGAGAAGTTTAAGAAATATCTAGCCGCCATCGACCCATCACGCACAGACATTACCGCTTGGTCGGATCTACAGGACTTGGAAGAAGGACGGGTCGTTTCCAGACGCGTGTGATCGCAAGACCGTCACGCGAGGAATGCACTTGACGGCCGCCCTGAGCACCATGTCACATCTGCCGCCGTGTCGCGGTCTTCCCAGCCGTCGGCTATTGTCTCTGCCCCTGTTCAGCGGATGAGGGTTTTCAATCCACTCATCCTCCCTGGTAACAGTTAGGTCCCACCACGCCGGACGAACGGCTGCCCGCAGGTGGGGCATGCGGGTGCCGGCTGCTCTTCCGGCCCGTGCAGGTGTACAGGCAAGCCGCGGCGACCCAGCCGAATGTTGAGAATCTCGACGCCAATGGAGAATGCCATGGCCGAGTAGATATAGCCCTTCGGAATGTGCACACCGAAACCGTCCGCGATCAATGCGAAGCCGATGACGAGCAGGAACGCAAGTGCCAGCATCTTGATGGTCGGATGCCGGTCCACGAATCCATGCACCGTACCGGCAAATGCGAACATGAACACGACCGCGGCGACAATTGCCGCGACCATGATGGAAAGCTCAGCGACCATCCCTACGGCCGTAATGATTGAGTCCAAGGAAAATACGACATCGATCAACATGATTTGAAAGATCACCGCAGAAAAGCCGGCGGCCTTTGCAATGGCGGTGGGGGCGTGATCGCTCCCCTCGAGCTTGTCGTGAATTTCTTTCGTCGCTTTGTAGATGAGGAAGAGGCCGCCGAAGACGAGGACCAAATCCTTCCCCGAGAACTCGTTGCCGGCGACCGTGAACAGCGGCGCCGTGAGCTTCATAATCCAGGTAAGGGCAAACAACAGACTCAGGCGCGACACGAGTGCCGCGGCGATGCCAACCTTTCGAGCGAGGTCTTGACGATCGGACGGCAGCTTGCCTGCCAGGAGAGAAATGAAGATGAGGTTGTCGATGCCGAGAACGATCTCGATCGCAGCAAGCGTCGCAAACGCGAGCCAGGCATTGGGGTCGACGAGTAGTTCGAGCATAGGCGTCCGTCCAGGTATGGCGATCAAACCCGCACGTTAGAAACCGGGCAGGAGAACCAAACTAGCTATTTCCTCAGTCCTGCTCTCGCGATAAGGTCTTTTAGCCCATTCAAATCCAAGGCCCCCGGCACCAATTCGGTCCCGACAATAAACCCCGGCGTTCCGGAGATGCCGAGTTCCTGGGCCAGCGAGCGATTCTTGTCGATGATGGTTTGCCACATAGGATTCGCCATGTCCGCTTCGAGGCGTTTCGTATTGAGGCCCACGCGTACGGCAATCTTCAGAATTTCGTCTTTTGTCATCTCACCATGGGATGCGAGTAATGCCTCATGAAACACTTGATGTTTCCCTTGAGCCTGAGACGCCAGCGCGGCCTTGGCGGCGAGCACCGATGCTTCACCGAGAATGGGGAAGTCCTTGTAGACCACTCGGACCCGCGAGTCTTGCTTCTGAAGCTCCGTAACGGCCGACGCCGCCTGTTTACAGTAGCCGCACCGGTAGTCATAAAACTCGATGAGCGTGATCTCGCCGTTCGGATTCCCGCTGACCGGCGACGCCGGATCACTGATCAATTCGCTCTGCTTCGCGACAAGGGCAACCCGTTGCTGCTCCCGCTGTTCCACTTCGCGTTTCGTCTCCATCGCCTGGAGCGATTGCATGATGACTTCCGGATGGGTGCGTATATAGCGTTCAATTGCCGCATCAGTGAGATCATTTGAGAGCGGCGATGCATGCTTGGTCTCGCTGGCCGTGCTTCCACAACCAGTCACAAACAGAACAAGGATCGCGAGGACTCTCGAAGTCAGTGTACCGTTCATACTATCTCCATCCCTCCCCATTCATCCCGCCGCCAAAGCCACCCCAGTTCCCGCCAAATCCGCCTTGGCCGGTCCCCCAATATTCGCCTTTCTGAATCCGCCGATACGGATGGCGCAGATCGGGCCGGCTGATCCACCAGAAGAACGAGACCACGGCGATCGTGGTGCCGAGCGTAATCCAGATGCCAAGACCACGAAACCGAGTCCTGGGCGGAGCCTCGATCCGGACCTCTTGCGCCGGCGTCGCCAGCGCCACGGCCGTCCGATACAGCCCTTCACCGAATTGCCCCCGTTCAATTGCAGGTTGAAGGTACTTGCGGCTGACCTCTGCCCTCACAGCGGGCGTGATCACCGGAAACATTTGTCGTCCCAGGGCCATGGCGGCTTGCCGTTCTTGCACGGCCACGACCACCATCACTCCATGGTCCTGTTGCGTAGAACCAATCTGCCATTTCTCATACAGCGCGTCCGCGTAGGCTGCAGCCGTCGGATACGGTTTCATACTGGGCACCGTCACGAGCACCATTTCGACACCGCTTTTCTTTTCAAGATCGATGCAGACGGAACGGATACGGTCCTTCCATACCTGTTCCACGACATGGGCATGATCGCTGACATAGCCGATTGGATCGGGCAGCGGCACCCGTTCCTTCGGACGATCATAGAACGAGGCGTGGACATCACCCGCATACAGCAAGAACATCAGACCCAGCGAAGCGATGCCAAAGGCGTGCTTCTTGTGGAACACCATCATAGGGCGATCCGCTGTTCCGCGGCAGCGACAAGATTCGTCAAACTCTCGATGTATCGGTCCATCAGCCGTGGCACCTCTTTCTGGCCAGGAGAGATGTGCCCCCGTTTCAGAGAGAGCGCATCGCGAAGACCGGTGAGATCGAGGGCCAACTGGGATTCGATATCCTTGAGCAGCGGCTCTCCATGTGCAAGCACCGGACGATTCAGCAGCCGTTGCAAACCTCGGAGTGCCGGCAGGAGTCCGGTAATGGAGAGCGACAAGAGAATGGTGATGGCTTCTTCAGTACTTCGCCCTTCCACGAGCCGCTGGCGGAGCCGGAGCAGATTGCCTCGCAGGGCCTGTAACACACCCACGCCCACATAGCGGGAATCGATCTTCAGTCCCACAAAGGGATCCTGCCCCCACAACACCCGATGACTCTCTTGAATGTCTTGATACTCCAGCGGAAAGACTGATGCGGCAGATTGGAGATCAGCGGCTGTCAGAAACAACGGCACCACCACCTGCTCTTTGCTCCAGCGCTGGTGAATGCC
The DNA here is from genome assembly GCA_016873455.1 of Nitrospira sp. GTDB lineage: Bacteria > Nitrospirota > Nitrospiria > Nitrospirales > Nitrospiraceae > Nitrospira_D. The sequence goes on from VGXE01000044.1 coordinate 16,345, forward strand.
GTCATACTGTTTCAATAGTGGCAGATCGTAGGATGCCATCACGAACAAGATATTGAGATTGGACCGGCCCGGCATGAATTCTCCCCGGACCGCGCTACCGAAAAGCACGATACCTTCCAATTCACTTCCATATACTTTTGTCACATCATGAATGTAACGCTTCAAGAGCGTGTGCGTCTCATGTGGCAGGCCTTCGATCGTCCAGTTCTCAGACGGCACGATGCTATTGGATACCCCCTGCCATCACCTTGTCGGCTGACGGATCCGGCAGCAAACCTGCCGCCATGAGTCGATCGATTGCGCCGAATGGAGGAGTCTGTCGAAACCCCGCTGTGGTCGAGAGCACCTGATAGCGCAACCGTGCATTGCCGTCTAACGTGCGGAAAACACGGTCGCGCAAACAGGCAATGACCGGGTTCGCGGTATTCCAATACACTACTTGTTCGTCGGCCAACTTCTGCAGCATCGTCACGTGAGGGCGGCGCGTGATTTCGAAATGCTTTAGCCGGGCCGCCGAATAGTCCCGGGCCTCAAGACAATCTGGCAGGAGATCCGCCAGCGTCATCGCATCCACCATGGCCTGCATACGGCCCTGTGACGCATGCGGATTCATGGCATGCGCGGCATCTCCAATGAGCACTGCACCATCAGCCACCCAGGTCGGAGTACGAACGCGCCCCGTCGGCATAAACGCGGTTTGCTTCCAGTCAGTCAACGCACGAAACAATCCCTCGCTGGCAGGATCAATCGCGGTCCAGGCCTGCTGCAATGCCGGCAGCCCTTGTGCTTTGACATCATCATAGGAGCCGGCAGCGATCATATAGAAGAGATAGACCTTATTCCCGGCGGCGGGAAACATGCCAAGAATGGTCCGTTTGCCGACAAAATATTTCGCCTCGGTGATCGGTTCCGGCGTCTCCACAATCGCAATCAAATACCCCTGCGGATAGAGATGCAGATCAGCAGGAATCTGCAGCGCGTCTCGGACTTTTGAAAATGCTCCATCCGCGCCGACCACCACATTGGCCTTCACGGTGATCTCCTCAGTCCCCTTTTTCGCCGTGAGACCGACCACCTGGCCATGTGCTCGCAGCAGTCCCGTGAACGCGGTCCCGTACCAGAGCGCTACCGATGGTTCGGTTTGGATGGCATTGAGGATAGCATGGTGAGCCACATTGGGCAGGGTGACGACCGCTCGGTTATAAGGCGGCGGCAGGTCTCCATAATCCACCGTGCAGAGCCGTTCACCCCCGACACGGCAAAAATGGAACCGGCGCACGGTCCGTGTAGAATCAGCAGACAGCTTGTTCAATAATCCAAGCTGATCGAGCACGCGCTGACCGTTCGGTTGAAGAATCTCACCACGCAGACCTTGCGGCGGTCCGGGGGCCTGCTCCAAGACGATCGTCTTAATCCCCTTCTGAGCCAGCGCCAATGCAAGCACCGCCCCACCCCCGCCGGCGCCGACCACTGCGATATCCGTTTCTTCGATCTTCACTCCCTCACCCCTTGCGCCTTGCTCCATGCCCCTTACCGGTGGCTCCTCACCCCTCACGTATCACTTCCACTCAACAAACCGCTCCTGATCCTTCCACATCGAGAGGAATTTCTCACGGGCCTTGGCCGATAGGGCATGGTCTCGAATGACATCCACCCGTTCGTCGTTGAAGCGATTACCGCTGGTCGTATGATTCATCGAGCCGTTGGTATTCACCTCATCGTCGATCACGACCTGCTTCAGATGCATCAGACTGTCGTGTCGATTGATTTTGATGGGAATGCCCGCTTGGCGCAATGCCGCGAGCGCCGCTCGCTGCTTGTGATCGTTCAGCCGTTCACGATCGGTGAGAACCCGGACATCGATTCCCCGTTTTTCCGCTGCCACCAACGCTTTGACCGCCAGCGGAGACGTCAGCCCGTACACGGCGACATAGATATAGCGCGTCGCTTGGTCATAGAGTTGCGTGACTCGCCATAGCGGTTGATCTTCAGGCCCATACCAGACCTCCACGGAGATGGCGGTGGCCTCCCGGCTTGGCACCACCGACAGGAGACCCACTGAACAGAGCAGGACACCGATACAGCAGATCCGGCTTAACGGGCCAGACACATACGCATTATTCCGGTTCGAAGAGGTCGCGGACATGATCTTCGGTAGATTCCCACGCCTGCGGAGCATAATCCTGTAACCATTGCTTGAGAAATTGCTTCTGACCCGGCGCCAGCATCTGCTTAATCTGATGGGAACGCCCCTGGAGCGGCTGGAGAAACGCCACTTGTTTGGCCACATCCAACGCAGCGGTTCGGACATAGACATTGGTGAAGGCAGAGGGCTTATCGTCCTCACCATCCCCCTGCACCCAGACGGACAGAAACCGATCCAGCGTCAGCCCGGCGCTGTCCATCGCCGGTTCGGTGTCATGAAAGAGTTCGTTCTCCGATTGCGTCATCGGGGTGGATTCGGTGGCACGGAAGAGGAAATTTTTCTTCCACATGATGGGACTCCGGTGGACGCGGCATAGTGGCGGCGGAGGCGGATTAAAGTCAAGATTGCTTTTCTCGTGCCAGAACTCCCAGAGGGACTCGGCTAGTCTGAGCGGATTAGGGAAAGATAATGTCCAACTAACGCTGTTCAGAGATGACGGGAGTAGACTGGAGCCACCTGGTGGTCGAACGAAAGGAGTAGATCATATGTATCTTGATTTGATCTTCTTCTTCATAACCGCATATGTGGTGTTGATGTTTGGCTTCATGATTGCTGATGCGATTGTGGGAGGCCACAAAAGTCATTGGGGCACTCACAATCGACGGTGAGACACCTGGAATGGGTTCTACCCCATTTCCACGGACACCTGAGTTAAGAGCTTCTCCCCCTCTTGCTGAACCGCCAGTCTCCGACGCTGGCGCGGGTTATGCCAGCGTTCGATGTAGTCAAAGAGATCTGCTCGGGCTT
>VGXE01000045.1 GCA_016873455.1 Nitrospira sp.
GCTGTTTATCGAGACCACCGGGTTGGCGGATACCGGTCAAGTGGTGATGGGAGTGGAGAAGGCACTGACCCAGTCGAACTCAACAACCAGAGGGGCCTTGGCTTCGGTGATCGTCATGGTGGATGGGCCACGGTTTGTGAAGCTCGGCGCCTACTGGCCTGCAGCGGAAGATCATCTCAAGCAGGCCGATGTGGTGGTGTTGAACAAGCTGGATCAAATCAACGGTCGTCAGGCCGATCTTGTGGAACGGCGTATCAAGGTCGTGAATCCGACGGCCAAAGTTGTCCGGGCCGTGCATGCCGAAGTTGAAGTGGGCCGACTGTTCACTGGAACGGCGACGATAAAGACATCATCGATTGAGCAGAGGACGGTTAAGGACTCAGCGACCGGGTATCAGAGCGGGAGTTTCAAAATTTTGAAACCGTTTGATCCCGTTCGCCTCGAAGCCTGGTTGAAACGGTTTGCACGATCCGTGATCCGCATGAAGGGCTTCGTGAAAGTCCAGGGGCGAACCGGGTTTCAAGAACTGCAATGGATTATGGGGTCGTTGGCACTGACTCCCTACAGAGGGGGCAAGCAATCACAAGCCAGACTCGTGGTCATTGGACGGCGTGTGCCGTGGGAGCGATTTCTCGAGGGCTTGGAAACCTGTCTGGTGAAGCCGCCCCGCCGGAGGAAACGCCACACTCCACGATGGAGTGGCGCGACAAGGAGGACGTCATGATGCAAGGAAGCGGGACTGTGAAGCCGATGGCGGCCCAGGCGGCCAATCCTACCGATGATCCGGCAGCGCGCCGTCTGGTTCAAGACGCCCATGGCCGCATGTATCGGTGGCCGGCAGGCTTTGGGGGATATCGAGCGAGACTTTCGCTGAACGATGAGGGTCGTGTCTACACCGGCCGGGTCAGTCTGGTACCGAGGAAGGATACGACAGTTGCGTTGGATGGAGCCGACGCGACTCTTCAAGAGTGGGTGCGAGAACGGCTCTGGACTCAGGGGATGCACCTGGCGTTCTCCACGTTCGAGGAAGGCGACGGCAAGTATGTGTTGTCCTTCGATCCTCAGGATGACCCCACTGTGCCGCATCCACGAGGCCGCCGTGTGCTGCTGACCGGCGGACGACTCGACTCCTGGTATCGGATTAAGGATGGCCAGTACACCCAGATCGGGCGGATCACGCCGATGACGGAACGGCGAGTGAATACTATCGAGCGCTGTGATCACGCACCGGACGGAAAACAATATTCCAGCCACTATGTGATGACCTATTTCTCGCTCGATGGGCAGGCCGTGATCGGCATGGAGAGCTACGTCAATGAATATACCGACGTGAACGGCATCTGCCTTCCCTGGCGTCGGCGCGTTTCATTCGGCGAACGAGGACTGGTGAAAACGCGGGTGATCGAGCTCTCGGAGCATGAGGCCCTGGTATGAGTGATCACGAGGGGAAGGGACTTTGGCCGCTGAACGCTGATGGGGAGCTGGCTGCAGGACTGGTCCAGGAAGATTCGACCGAGAAATCGGCCTCCATCGCGCCGGTGTTCGCACTCTACTGCCGGGCTTGGGATCTGGCTCAGGCTGACGGCTCGCTCTTGAATCGCCTGGAACATGCAGCGGAAGCACTGGCGCTGAGCCGGGCTATCGCCGCACTGGTTCAGGAAGCCATCGGGGGATCTGCGGGTCTTCGCTGGGCGGTGAAGGTATCGGAGGCTGAGCATTTGGTGATGGTGGTGCGCGATGCGCTGACCGACCGTGAAGAGGGATATTCATGACCGCCACGGTTCAGGAGCGAGTTTCTGTGGCGGTCGCTGTCTTGACGGTGTCTGACACACGGACCGCCAAAACCGATACGAGCGGTGATCTGATCGTCGAACGGCTCATCAAGGCCGGCCATCGGTTGGCCGATCGCAAGTTGTGCAAGGACGACTATGAGACCATTCGGAGCATCATCGCCGGTTGGATTGCCGATCCGAATGTGGAGTTCGTCATTGTGACGGGCGGAACCGGTGTGACGCAGCGCGATGTCACGCCGGATGCGGTACGGTCTCTCTACACGAAGCCGATTCCGGGCTTCGGCGAACTGTTTCGCTGGATGAGTTTCAGCGAGATCGGTACGTCAACGATCCAGTCGAGAGCGGATGCCGGCGTCTGCGGCGATACGATCGTGTTTCTCCTCCCCGGCAGCACGGGCGCCTGCCGGCTGGGGGTTGAGAAGATCATCCTGCCGCAACTCGACATCACCCACAAGCCGTGCAACCTGACGGAACTTCTGCCTCGCGTCAAGCAGGAATATCCGCCTCATGACGATGACTGAAGCGGCCCGGCCTCCTCTGTATGTATTGGCGGGTCCGCTGGGCGCCGGCAAGACGACGTTGCTGATGCGGCTGCTTGCCTTCTGGCACGGCATGGGTAAGCGGGTCGGCGTGCTAATGAACGAAGCCGGCGCGGTCAGTCTGGATGGCGCCCATGCCTCCGCGTCGGCCGCTGCCGTTCGGAACATTACCGGCGGCTGTGTGTGCTGTGATGCCCGTGACGGGATCAGCGAGGGACTGGCCGAGCTTGTCGGGCACCAGCGGGTCGAAGTGGTGGTGCTGGAGTGCTCGGGGATTGCGGCCATCGAAGACGTCATCGAGGCCGTGACCGATCCCACGTGTCTCGCTTTCGTGCGGCTGGAGAAAGTGATTGCGGTCATTGAACCAAGTGTTCCACCTGCCGGGCGTCCTATCGGTTCTCGATATACGACGCTGATGCACTATGCGGACGAAGTGATCGTGAACAAGCAAGACCGCTACGCTCCTGCCGAACAGGAACGGTTTCGAACGGCACTGATTCGTGATCGAGGGCATGCCAGACTGTGGCGGGTAGCGCAGGCGGCTGTGGACCCTGTGCTGTTGCTCCAACCGCACGACCGACGACCCAAGCGGCGAGTCGGCAATGTGGCGTTTGGATCGACTCCTGCACATCCAACGGTGACGACGATTCCCTTGACCGGTCCGCTGCATCGAGATCGATTTACCGAGTGGTTCGACCACCTTCCGGCCGGCCTTGATCGGGTCAAAGGGGTCTGCCGGTTTTCCGGTGAGCAGGAGCTGTATGAGATTCAGTATGCCTCCCCGGTCACACGATGGATCGGCGTGGTTCGGTTTCGGCAGGAACCGGATCCCGCGCTGGTGTTAATCGGTCGGAATTACAATCACGCGCACTGTCATCACACACTCCGGACCTGTCTGGTGTCAGCCTGAAGGTCGCGATCGCGCACGAACGGACAGAGAGATTGAGGAACGCCATGTCTCCGTTGGAATCACGCATCATGAAGCAGCAGAACCGCTTTGCGCTCGATTGTTCGCTCGATGAACTCAAGCGCATCTACCAAGCATTGTTTGCCCAACTGCGGGCCGACTCGGAAACCAATATCGACGAGTCAGACCTGCTCCTTGACCTTCAGGTCGTGCTCCAGCGGGAAGCCCGAGCCGAGGGGGTCGATGTCTCCACCCATAGTGAGTGGTCACGATTCCTGGGAGAACCGTCGGTTGCCCCCTGTGAACAGCGATATGCCGACTATCGAGAAAAGAAACGCCTATCATGACGCTTCCTGCTGAGTCGTCCTGGGGATTCGTCGTGCTGATGGGTTTGCTTGGGAGCCTGGGGGCGTTGCTCCCTGCTGCCGTCGTCTTATTCATTCCCGACGGGTGGCGTCAGCGTGTGATGCCGTATCTGCTGAGCTATGCCACGGGCACGATGTTGGCCACCGCTATGATCGGGCTGATCCCTGAGGCGTTGGAACATATTCCTATTTACGAAGTGGGACTGTCGGTCTTAGCGGGGCTCGTCCTCTTTTTTGTACTGGAATGGACGGTGATTTGGAGACATTCGCACGGGGATCTTCCGGAAGACGACCATCATTCCCATGGGCACGGTCACGAGCACGGAATAGAGAAAAAAACCGGGATGCTCATTTTGATCGGTGATGCGGTCCACAACATGGCGGACGGAGTCGCCATCGGTACAGCCTGTATCGCGTCCCCTGGACTCGGTCTTGTCACGACCCTTGCGGTGTTGGGGCACGAAGTTCCACAAGAATTGAGTGACTTCACGATACTCTTGTCCAGCGGGTTCTCTCGCTGGAAAGCTTTTTTCTGGAACACACTCTCAGGGATGGGGACGTTGGTCGGCGCCGCTGCGGCCTATGGCGGGCTTGGCTATGCGGAGGCGATCGTGCCCTATGCGCTCAGTGTGGCAGCGGCGTCGTTTCTGTACATCGGGTTGGCCGATCTTGTGCCAGGGTTGCATGGACGAATGGGAGCGGCCAAGGGGGTCTGGCAGTTTGCCATGATGATCGCAGGAATGGTGACGATCGCGCTGTTGACGATGCTGCCGCATTAGTCAGGCTGTTGAAAAAGGCCGTCAGCTGCGTTCTCGGCTCGTCAAAATCCTCAACGTACCTCTGAAGGTACGCCTCCGGTTTTGACTTGCCTGCGGCCTTGCTGACCGCCTTTTTGAACAGCCTGCAAGATGCAACTGGTTAAGCCAGAAGAAGGGGCTCGGGGAGGATAGGATGAGAATCGCGCGGCTTGGCAGCGATCAACTTCACTTGCTAGGGCAGGTGCCTCGTCCCGGAGAACGCCTGACCGCCGAGTTCACCATCCCGGCTGCAAGGTTGGCCGATACACCGCTCACGGCCGATGCACTTCGCCGTGGTCTGGTCCTGGTCTCGACGTTGCCGAATATTCAAAAGCATGCCTGTATGGCACAGATTGTGAAACTTGAGGAACATGGCAGCGAGGAGCTGTCGAAATGGACGATCGTGCATGTGTCTGCGGACCATGAAGAGCATTGGCGGGAAGTCGACCGTTTCCATCCGAATATTCGTGCCGCAGGGTATTCCCTCTGTTGTGCGGATCCGGCGAGTCGGGAGGCCTTTGTGTCGGCGTTTGGAGTCGGTGTGGAGGATCATCACCGCATCGCGCATGGGTTCTTCGCGTTGCGGGACGGGGTTTTTGTCGAAGTCGAAATCCCGCACGATCAGATGCGCCCGGCAGAGGTGAGCGGGTTTCTGCAACGGCTGGGCGGAGAGCGCGGGACGCCGTTGAGTCAGGTGCCCCGCACCGATAGAGACGAATAGTGTCTAGCAGGCTGGGGAAAAACTCATGCAGACCTCTGTCGCCATCACAGGCATCGAGGTTTGAAACGGCGCTGAACGGCTATGCAGGATGCGCAAAAAGGCCGTCCAGCAAGGCCGCAGCGAGCGAAGAGGCGAATCGTACTCTGAGCTGTACGTTGAGCCTCTGAGTGATGCGAGAACGCCGCTGGCGGTCTTTTTCCGCATCCTGCTAAGCGAGTTGCAGTGTTCCATGGTTATCGCAATGCTCGCCATGGGCGAAGTGTAAATGGCCGGCGACCAGATAATCGACATGATCTCCGTGCGGCACGGCTTGATGTCCGCAGTTCGTGCCGTGGCGATGTCCGGGCTCATGCCCCTCGCAGCGATGGGTGGGGGTACATCCAGCCGGGTTCTGCCGGGTGATACCGAGCCGATGTTCATCCACATGGTCGCCATGCAGATGATGAAGATGTCCGTCATGGAGATAGTCGGTGTGACCGTCATGCGAGACAGCCGGATGCCCGCAGTTCGCTCCGTGCTGATGACCGTGATGCTCATGGATGGAATGGTCGCTCATCGGAGAACTCCTTTCGTGACAGGGGACGGCGCTGGTCTCATTGCCAGAGTCTAGGCCTGATGGTGGCGGATGGTCAATAGGCTCAATACCGAGGAGGAGTCCTCCTTCCTGGTTCTCGCCGGCGGCTGGGTGCTCGACCCGGGCCGATGGGACGGCGAAGCGGATGTGTGGATCAAGGATGGAATGGTCGAAGCGGTGGTCTCGCCGGATGTGGCTCCTCCCCGTGAGGCAGCGTGCCTGGATGTGAGGGGGTTGCTGGTGCTGCCGGGTCTCGTCGATCTCCATGTCCATCTGCGCGAGCCGGGCTTTGAATACAAGGAAACCATTGCGACGGGTGCGGCGGCAGCCGTGGCGGGGGGCTTCACCTCGATCTGCTGCATGCCGAACACGAAGCCGGTGAACGATGAGCCGACGGTGACGCAGTTGATCAAGCGGAAGTCCGGCGAAGCCGATCGTGCCAAGGTCTATCCGATCGGCGCGATTACCAAGGGGTCAGCCGGCCGTGAGTTGACCGATTTCCGAGCCTTGAAAGAGGCGGGCTGTGTCGCGCTGTCTGACGATGGGCGGCCGGTGATGAACGATGAGGTCATGCGACAGGCCATGCAACAGGCATCGGATGTCGAGCTGCCCGTAATCGACCATTGTGAGGATCTGATCCTGTCCGGTTGTGGCTGTATGAATGAAGGGCCGGTGTCGCGTGTGTTGGGGATCCGGGGCATTCCGAGAGGCGCGGAGTTTCGAATGATTGCCCGAGACATCAAGTTGGCCGAAGCCACGGGTGCCCGGCTCCATGTCGCCCATCTAAGCACGGCGGTCGGGGTGGACCTGGTGCGACAAGCGAAAGCCAAGGGGTTGCCGGTGACGGCCGAAGTCTGCCCGCATCATTTCACGCTGACCGACGAAGCGGTTCGTGAGCAGGGCGTCAATGCCAAGATGAATCCCCCGCTGCGGAGCGAGCGAGATCGAGAGGCACTATTGGAGGGGCTTGCAGACGGGACCATCGACGCGATTGCGACAGACCATGCCCCTCACGCGGAGTATGAAAAACAATGGGGCATGGATCGGGCCCCGTTCGGGATCGTAGGGTTGGAGACGGCGCTGGCGCTGACGCTACGGCTCGTCGAACAGGGCGTCCTGCCTCTGGAACGCGCCGTGCAGTGTTTGACCAGCAAACCGGCCGGCTTGTTGGGATTGCCGGGCGGCACGCTGAGGCCAGGGACATCGGCCGATATTGTCCTGGTGGATCGTACGTGTGAATGGGTCGTTGATCCGGAACAGTTTCTCTCGAAGGGGCGGAATACGCCGTTTGCCGGATGGCCGGCGCGGGGTCGGGTGATGATGACTGTCGTCGGGGGGCGGATTCGATATCGGTGGCCCAGCGTTGCGTGAGCGAGATCCATGCGCACGGTCGCGTTTCTCCACCAAAAGGGCGGGACGGGCAAGACAACCCTGGCGATCGCGACCGCGATGGCATTGGCGGAGCAGGGAGATCGCGTGCTGTTGCTGGATGCGGATGTGCAAGGCACCGCAAGCGAATGGGCGAGCCGCTGGGGAGAACGATTCCGCGTCGTGGCCCGCTCTCAGATTCAGCCGATCGTGCACGACCAGGTTGGAAGATTTGCGCCGCAATTCGAGTGGATGGTCGTCGATGGGCCACCGACACTCTCCGATATGACGACGAGCATTCTGCGTGCGGCCGATCGGGTCTTGGTACCGGTCCGCCCCTCCTTCCCCGATATTTGGGCGTTGGAGAGTGTGGCGGCGTTGCGCGCGACCCTTGGGGGTGAAGGGATCAATCCGGCCATGCGGGTGTTATGGAATCAAGTCGTGGAGTGGCCGACATCGGCGATGCGGACGGCCGTGGAGAATAAAGGATTTGTGATTTCTCCGGCGGTCATTCGGTGGGAAGCGGTTTGGTCGAAGGTGATGGAGGGTCAACCGCTCACGACCGGGACAGTGGATTGTCTGGTGCAGCTGGTCAAGGAGCCTTGGGGATGAGCCTCCATCCGATTCCACCATCGCTCTGCGAATCGTCTCCGCTCCATCGCACACGCGAGGTGCTCCGGGCGAGGCGAGCGACTGATCGACTGGCCCCGCAGCAACTGATCTGGCCGGTGTTTGTGCAGGAAGGGGTCGATCAGGTCACACCGATCGCCTCGATGCCTGGCTGCGCTCGGGTTTCGATCGACCGGGCGATCGAGCAGGTCTCGGAAGCGTCCTCTGCCAGCCTCGCCGGCATCGCGCTGTTTCCGGTGATTCCGGATCACCTCAAGGACCCGCGAGGACAAGAGAGTCGCAATCGGGACGGGTTGATGGCGAGGGCGATCCGCGCCCTGAAGGCTGCGGCCCCGGATCTGCTGATTCTCAGTGATGTGGCGCTCGATCCCTATTCATCGGACGGGCATGACGGGGTGGTGATTGATGGAAAGATCGACAATGATGTGACCCTTCCGTTGTTGGCGGAGATGGCCGTGGTCCAAGCGCAGGCCGGAGCGGATCTTGTGGCTCCCTCGGACATGATGGATGGACGGATCGGCGTGATCCGTCAGGCATTGGATAAGGCAGGGTACCCACAGGTCGGTATTTGCAGCTATGCCGTGAAGTATGCCTCGGCATTTTATGGGCCGTTTCGTGAAGCACTGGAGAGCGCCCCACGCGTCGGTGACAAGCGGACCTATCAGATGGACCCCGCGAATCATCGGGAGGCGTTGCAAGAAATCCGGTTGGATGAAGACGAGGGTGCGGATTGGCTGATGGTCAAACCCGGCTTGCCGTATCTGGACATTGTGTCTCTCGTTCGGGGTTATTCAACTCTTCCGGTCGCGGTGTATCACGTGAGCGGAGAGTACGCCATGCTCAAGGCTGCCGCGGCCGTCGGTCTGTTCAGCTACGAAGAGGCGTTATTGGAATCGCTCAGTGCCATGCACCGAGCCGGCGCCGATCTGATGGTGACGTACGGCGCGCTCGATGCCGCCAGGCTGCTGGCCTCTGGGCCAGACTCACCGGAGTGACAGTGTGATGAAGAACGTGCACCCATTGCCGTTTTTCGAGCCGGAGGTCGTGCTCTATCATGCCGATTGTCCCGATGGGTTCGGCGCGGCCTGGGCGGTCTGGACCCGTTGTCCGACGGCTCGGTTCGTGACGGCCAGGCATGGTCAGCTTCCACCCGATGGTTTGGCCGGAAAACGGTTGGTGATTGTGGATTTCAGCTATGCCCGTCCGACGATCGAGCAGTTGGCCGGCACGACATCGGCATTGGCGATTCTCGATCACCATGTCACGGCTCAACAGGCGCTGGGCGATCTGCCCTACGCGCACTATGAACAGAATAAGTCCGGCGCTGTGCTCGCATGGGAATGGGCGCATCAAACGGCTGCGCCCTGGCTGTTGCAATATGTGCAGGATAAAGATCTGCGTCGCTGGCAATTACCGGAGAGTCGAGCAATCAATGCGGCGATCGAATCGTATCCGTTCGACTTTGACGTGTGGAGCGGATTGAAGCGGGATGGGTTGGCCGCGGAAGGACGGGCGATTCTCCGCGCACAGGAGCAGCTTATCGGCAAGTTGCTACGGACTGCCGTGCTGGTGCGCTTTGAAGGCGAGACGGTTCCAGCCGTTCACAGCGCCATCTTCCGCAGCGAGTTGGGCGAACGCTTGGCTCTGGACCATCCCCTTTGTCTCGTCTGGTACGAGCGTGAGGGGCGGCGGTATGTCAGCCTCCGTTCTCGAGACGGTGGCGCCGATGTGTCGCGGATTGCACAAGCCCATGGCGGCGGCGGGCATCGCCGTGCCGCGAGTTTTTCCATGCCGATCGTTGAGGGGAAGCCGATGCCGTTTGAAATCGTTGCCGAGTATGTCAGATAAGGAGCCGATGCGTAGAAGCGATTGGTTGGCTTGCATCGGGGATTTGACCTGTGTATGATGCCGATCTGTATTGCAAATAAGTTGCAGTTGGAAATGTGAGGAGTTTCTCCATGCGTTACGAAGTTCGACCCGGTCCCGAGCATTTCTTGCCGCCGGCAGCGGCCAGCATGGGCATTCGATTGCCCAATCCAGGCGAAGCGATCGTGCACGGGTATATCGTGCCTGAGGAGCAGGCGATGGAGGAGGCGGCACGGCGCTTCCTGAGCGCCAAGGTGCCGACGATCTTTCCGGGACCGTTGGTGTTGTGGGCGTGGACGCCCACGGCCGAAAAGAAGGCGAAGGCGATCCGCCATCTCTTTAATGTATTGAAGGAGAGTGTGGGGCCGAATCAGCAGCCGATGCTGATCCCGATGCCGGACTATCGACCCAAGTATCCGAAGATCAATCCGGAGGTCGAGATCAACCCGAACCATCCGAACTTGACGATTTGGCACAACCGGATCGATACCTGTCTGTTTGTCGGGGTTCATTGCCATCAAGCGAATCTGACCTTGAAGATCGTTCGTGGTGGAACGAATTGCTACACCATGGCGATGTGCGCGCAGGCCGGGCACGAGGATGCCATGTTATCGTTTCGCGACATTACGCCGGATCACATCATCCGTCTGGCGGACAAGGTGCGTGAACTGAAGGGGACTGTCCCGGGTCCGGCCGTGGTGCAATAGGAGTTGAGATGTCCGAGGGTTCAACGCCCCCGTCCGGGTTCATGGCGTTCCTGCCCAGGGAATACCAAGGAGAGTTTTCCCGTGAGTGGATCATGGGTCTGTCGCCTTTTTATGACCAGACCTGCGCCCAATGTTTTACCGTTCAGCAGGGACAGTGGGTCGGCTTAGGATCACAAGAATTCAGTGAAAGCGCGCTGAAGTGCGAGGCGCGTTATGGCTTGGTGTAGCGAAGTGACAAGACGAATACAGAGCCAATTGAGTTGTACGATTCTCATCGCCGCCGTCGCGATACTGTACGTGCTGGTCGCTCTGCCCTTGCCGTATCTCCTCGTCGATCACTACTCCGCGATGCAAGCGGGAGATACCAGTCACTCCGACGTCGATATCCACGCATGGTTGGAATGGGCCGCCAGTTCGGGGCTGTCCGTGGCGGTGCCCGTTCTGCCGTCCGTACTGGTTCCATCACATCCTGTTACGATCTCATCGCCGCCAATCTTCTCAGCTCTGCTGGATTTCACTCTACCGTCTCGCGGTCCACCTGTTCTCGGTTGATCTCATCGCATTGTGTTGATTCCGTAGGTGTGCGGACTCTTCTGTGTCCGGCGTCGCCACATGGTCTGCGTGATGCGTCAGGAAGGGTCGGCGCAGAATCGACGGAGCAGGTCTCAGTCACATCAATGAAGGAGCGATCCATGCTTGAAGAACGCCGCCGCCGCGTGATCGATGTGATCACGCCGGTGGATTGGAAGAATGTCGAATGGTTGCGGCGATTCATCACCGAAACCGGACGGATCCTGCCCCGCCGCATGACGGGGAATAGTCAGCAGCGGCAGCGTGAAATAGCCCGTGCGATCAAACGCGCGCGGCACATGGCGATGTTGCCGTTCGGCGGGCGCTCAGACTACTGAGAAAGCCGGGACGAAGAATCCATTGTATGGAAACCAGGAGGGAGGCGTATGGCCAAGTTGAGCAGTCGATTGAGAAACGAGAAACGCAAGCGATTGGTCGCGCAGTATGCCGAGCGTCGCAAGGCGTTGAAAGCGGTCATCAAGAGTCAGGCGAGCAGCGAGGAGCAAAAGCAGGAGGCGCAGCAGGCGCTGCAGAAGTTGCCGAGGAATTCATCTCCCGTCCGGGTGCGCAATCGCTGTGCGATCTCGGGGCGCGTGCGGGGATATTTGGGTCGATTCGACATGTCGCGAATCGACTTTCGCCTGCTCGCACTGAGGGGGGAGATCCCCGGCATACGAAAGTCAAGCTGGTAGAGAGACGCAAGGAGGCGTGATGAAACCTGGTATTCATCCTGCGGGCTATCGTCCGGTTGTCTTTCACGATGTCGCGATCGACAAGCGGTGGGTGATGATGTCGACGGTACAGACCGATCTGACCACGGTATGGGAAGACGGACGAACCTATCCGATGTACAAAGTCGAAACCTCGATGTACTCGCATCCCTTGTACACGGGGACGCAGCGCATCATCGACACCGAAGGGCGGGTCGAGAAATTCAATAAGAAATATCGTGGCCGAGGTGCAGCGGGAGGTCGTCGTGGCGATTCCGCCGTCTGAGACCATCGCACGAATTGAGTCGGATAATACCCGGCTTCCAGTCACCGTCGTGTGCGGGTTTGTCGGAGCCGGGAAGAGCTCGTTGGTGCGGACGCTCGTCACCGGACGGACCTCCGGCCGAGTGGCCCTGCTGGTCCATGACCGCAGCGATGCCGGATTGGACAGGGATTTTTGTCGATCTCAAGGGGTGGACGTATTCCGCCTCGGTGAAGTCCTGGCCGAGTTGGTTCAGCGGTGCGTCGGGTGCTCCCTGCGCGACAGTTTGACGAGCGCCATCCTGGCGATCGCCGACATGGGCCGGTTTGATCGGCTGCTGGTGGAGTGTTCAGGATTGGTCGAGCCGGTCCTCGTGGCCGAAATCTTCAACGATGCCTGGGAGAACCAAGAGCCGCTGGCAGCGAAGGCGCGACTCGATCACCTGGTTACGGTCGTCGACAGCCGGACCCTGTGGGACGATCTGCACGCCGTCGATGACTTGCAGGCTCGCGGTGTGAGTTGCGGAACGGACGACGGGCGGACGATTTCTGAACTGGTCGTGGAGCAGGTGGAATATGCGACGGTGCTGGTGCTGTCCAAGACGGAGGGGCTGCCGAGCGGCAAGCAACGGCGGTTACGGCACCTGCTTGAGGCGTTGAACCCGGAAGCCGTGATCCTCTCGATGGCGGAAGAGTCGAATCTGGTGGGGCGGATCCTTGGTGCGCGCACGCCGGACTCGATGCCGATCAGTTTTCAACCCGGCTGGGCCAAGCTCATCCAGGGCGAGCCGATGCCGGCGATGTCATCAGCCCTCTGGACGATGGGCGTATTTCGGGCCACGCGCCCCTTCCATCCGGAACGCTTATGGGACCTGATTGAATCCGATTGGCCGGGGATACTTCGATGCAAAGGGCATTTCTGGATCGCGTCTCAGCCGGAACGGTGTTTTTCCTGGGAGCAAACGGCCGGAGCAAGACATTTTGAGTGTATCGGAGATTGGTGGGTGGCCACGCCGCGAGACGAATGGCCCACCGGTCGTGCGTTTGAGGCAGAGCTCACGCAGCAGTGGTCCGTCGAGTTCGGGGATCGCCGACAGACGTTCGGCTGGATCGGCTATCGATTGGATGCCGTGGCTTGGCGACGGCGACTTCAGCGCTGCCTGTTGACACCGTCGGAGGTGCTGGAGGGCGAATCCGGCTGGCGACGATTCGATGATCCCTTCGCCCGTGCGATCGCCCATGCCGACGCCCACGACGACGGAGACGCGGACTAGGAGGAGACCGATGGCAACTCATATGACCACAAAGCCCGCTTCTGAGACTGTCGAGGTCGATCAGCGTTTGCCGGTGACGGTTCTGTCGGGATTTCTTGGGGCGGGAAAGACCACGGTGCTCAATCACGTGCTGCACAATCGGGAAGGGTTGCGCGTGGCGGTGATCGTCAACGACATGAGCGAGGTGAACATCGACGCCAAGCTGGTCGAGCAAGGCGGTGCAGCATTGAGCCGCACAGACGAGCAGCTGGTTGAGATGAGCAACGGCTGCATCTGCTGCACCTTGCGGGAAGACCTGCTGAAGGAAGTGGCGCGGCTGGCAGAGGCGCGGCGGTTCGATTATCTGCTGATCGAGTCGACGGGAATCTCGGAACCGATGCCGGTTGCCGAGACGTTTCAATTCGAAACCGAATCGGGGGGCGGACTGACGGCCGTCGCGCGGCTGGATACGATGGTGACCGTCGTTGATGCGGTCAACTTCCTCAAGGACTATCACGAAGCGGAGGACCTCCAAGCCAGAGGGCTCGGCGTCGGGGACGAGGACGAGCGGACGATCACGGATCTGCTCATCGATCAAGTCGAGTTTGCCGATGTGCTGCTGATCAACAAGGCGGACCTGGTGTCCGAGAGCGAGCTGCGCGAACTCACGGCCATCCTTGCCGCGTTGAACCCCGAGGCGCGTTGCGTCTCGATTTGTCACGGTCACATCGATCTCGGTGTCATCTTGAACACCGGCGCCTTCGATTTTGAGCGGGCCAGCCAGGCTGCAGGCTGGATGAAAACCTTACGGGGTCACGAACGGTCCGAGGCCGACGAATACGGGATTACCAATGTGGTGTACCGGGCCAGGCGTCCGTTTCATCCGGAGCGGATCTGGCACTACTTTCAAGAGACTTGGCCCGGCGTGCTCCGGTCGAAGGGGCTGTTCTGGATCGCCACGCGCCCGGATCTCATTGGGCTGTGGTCGCAGGCGGGCGGGACCGGCAACGTGCGGTGGGCCGGGCGCTGGTATGCCGCGATGCCCAAGGAGGCATGGCCGGAAGACGAAGAAGAGTACCAGCGCCTCCAGGGTGTGTGGGATCCGGAATACGGCGATCGCAGTCAGGAACTGGTGCTGATCGGTCGACGAATGGATCATGCGGCCCTCACGGCGCGGCTGGATGCCTGTCTGGTGACGGAAGCGGAATGGGCTTCCGGGAGGTCGTCGTGGGAGGGAAAACCGGATCTCTTTCCGCCGATGAACATACCGGCGGAGGCGGATGCACTGTCGGCGACGCCGGAGGAGCGGTAGATGCGTACGGACATGGCGCGGTTGCCGGTGACGGTCTTGTCGGGATTTCTCGGGGCGGGAAAGACCACGGTGCTTAATCACGTGCTGCACAACCGGGAAGGGCTGCGCGTGGCCGTGATCGTGAACGACATGAGCGAGGTGAATATCGATGCGATGCTGGTGGCCGAAGGCGGTGCGGCGCTAAGCCGCACGGAAGAGAAACTGGTGGAAATGAGCAACGGCTGCATCTGCTGCACGCTACGGGAAGACCTGCTGAACGAGGTGGCCCGGTTGGCGGAAGAGGGGCGGTTCGAGTATCTGCTCATCGAGTCCACCGGTATCTCCGAGCCGATGCCGGTGGCGGAGACCTTCACGTTTCAAAACGCGCAGGGGCAGGCGCTGGCCGACCTGTCGCGGCTCGATACCATGGTCACGGTCGTGGACGGCCCGCGGTTTCTCCACGACTATCGAGAAGGCGTGGAGTTGAAAGATCGCGGCCTGGCGGTGAGCGAGCAGGATGAGCGCACCATCACCGATCTGCTGATCGACCAGGTGGAGTTTGCCGATGTGCTTGTCGTGAATAAGACCGATTTGATGGAGCCGCGTGAGTTGCAGGAGTTGACGACCATTCTCGCCACGTTGAATCCAGCCGCAGTGATCAAGCCGGTGCGGTATGGGCAGGTTCCGCTGGCGGAAATCTTGAACACGGGGCGCTTCGAATTCGCCAGAGCCTCGCAGGCGGCCGGATGGATGAAGACGCTGCGCGAAGGCGCGCGGTCGGAATCTCAGGAGTACGGCATTGCGAGCTTTGTCTATCGGAGTCGTCGCCCGTTTCATGCGCAGCGGTTGGCGGATCAGTTGCGCCGGCCTTGGCCCGGGGTGTTGCGCGCCAAAGGGTTGGTGTATTTGGCCAGTCGGCTTGAGTTTATCGGGGTGTTTTCATTGGCCGGGACCGTGTGGCAACTCGGCCCGATGGGGTGGTGGCGGGCCATGATACCGGAAGAGCAATGGCCCGATTCCGACGAGGTAAAGGCGCAGATCAAGGCGATGTGGCATCCCAATTTCGGGGACCGGCGCCAACAGATCGTCATCATCGGTCAGCGGATGGATGAGGCGGCTCTCCGAGCGGCCCTTGACGCATGTCTGTTGACCGATGCGGAGCTGGCCGAGGGCAAACCCGCCTGGCGGAAATATCCGGATCCGTTTCCGCGTTGGAGCTGAGTCGGAGCGGGTTGAGAACTCAGGAGTTGAGGAGGAAAGGCATGGAAGGCAAGGTGAGCGTCATCGTGGTGTCAGGTTTCGTCGGCGCCGGAAAGACGACGGTGCTCCGGCGTCTGGTGAGTGAACTGAACCCGGCACGGACGGCGGTCATCACGAACGACCTGAGCGGATTGACCGGCGAGATCGAGTCCCTCGGCGGAGAGGCCTACCTTCGCGGCGAAGCCCTCGTCGAGTTGACGGCTGAGTGTACTCGATGTTCCCTGCGTCAGCATGTCGCTGACGCGATCATGCGGCTGGTCAGCTTGGGACAGTACGACACGATTCTCATTGAAAGTTCCGGCAGCACGGATCCGCTCTTGATCTCCAATCTCTTCGAGACCGATGGGACAGAAGGCGCGGCCGTTTCGACCGTCGCGCGTCTCGATCACTTGGTGACGGTCGTCGATGCGGAACGGTTCTGGGATGACTATGAGTCCGGGGCCACGCTCCGCGAGCGAGGGCTCGGCACAGGGCCTGACGATGCCCGAACCCTTGCCGAACTGCTGGCGGATCAACTGGAATGCAGCACGACGCTCGTGCTCAACAAGTGCGATCGTGTGACACCGGCGGAGCGGCAGCGTCTTGAGCGGTTTCTTTGGCAGGTCAATTCTGATGCGGGATACTTGGCGGTGTCTCAGGGGGACCTCGATCCCCTGTTCCTGGAGACCACGCGCTCCCAGGAGGGCGCGTCGCAAGACATCACACCCGGGTGGATGCATTTGTTGAGCGACACGTCGTTGCCGGAAGACGAACGTGAAACAGGCACGTTCGTCTATCGGGCGAAACGGCCGTTCCATCCGCTCCGGTTTTGGTTGTTGATGCAAGAGGAGTGGCCGGGTGTGCTGCGGTCCAAAGGGTATTTCTGGGTCGCCTCACAACCGAAGACTTGTTACATGTGGTCGCAGGCCGGCGCCAACTGTCTCTACGAGCGGCTGGGCCGCTGGTGGGTCGCGATTCCGGATCGGCACTGGCCGAAAGGGGAGGGAGCCCTCGAAGAATTGCGCAAGGTGTGGGATCTCGAATTTGGGGATCGCCGGATTGAATTGGCGTTCATCGGCGAGGAGATCGATCGCGTCAACTTGAAACGACGGCTGGATGCCTGCCTGTTGACCAGAGCGGAGTTGTGTTTGGACGAAGAGCTGTGGTGTGCCTTTCGCGATCCCTTCAAGAAGCCGACGTGGGAAAAGCGGCACATACGCTCCGAGCGGCACGACTTGTTGCCGGAGGAAGAGGGCTGAGCCGATGCTTGATCTCGAAGAGGTTCACGCGGCGGACGGGTTGGGCTGCGAGCTCTGCACTCTGCGTGAGCAAGGTGAAGGCCGCGACGTCGTTACCCGCATTCGAGCCATGGACGATTTGGAACGGCGCGCGGAGACGGGAGAGATGTGGCAGCTCTGTCGATGTTGTCAGATTGCCTTGGCGCTCTGGGACAGCGGTGGTGTTGATGATTTCCCCAGCGCATAACGGACCACGAGTGGAACGGAACAACCGCAAGGAGGAATGATGGGACGCTATTGTCAGGTGACCGGGAAGAAGCCGGTCTCGGGAAACAACGTGAGCCATGCCAACAACAAGACGAGACGGCGCTTTCTGCCGAATCTGCAGCGAAAGCGCTACTTTCTGCCGGATGAAAATCGGTGGATCACGCTCTCCGTCTCGGCGCATGGCATGAAGATTATCGACAAACGAGGCCTGGCCCAGGTGGTGTCAGACATGCGGGCGGCCGGAGAAAAGATTTAGGGAGGTTCATCATGCGTGAAGTAATTACCGTGGCCTGTATCGGCTGCGAATCGCCGGGCAAGTCGGTCTATTCGACGACGAAGAATAAGAAGAACGATCCGGATCGGATCGAGCTGAAGAAGTATTGTTCCTTCTGCCGCAAGCACGCGGTGCATAAGGAAAAGCGGTAACAAGATTGTGATGCAGCCCCGTCTTCATCGTATCTTTCTGGTCAGCGCGCTGCTTGCCTATCTGGCGCTGGCGTTGCCCTTGCCGTTCGTGTTGCTCGATCACGAGTGGGGGATCCTGACGGGGGATCCGACCCACTCGGTGCATGACGACCATGCTTGGTTTGACCATGCTGCCGGAGCTGGGCTCGCTTCGTGTGAGGCCGAAGTCGTTCCTGTCGATGTCGCAGTGTCTTTCGTCCTATCCCCTCCATTGTACTTCGAGTCATCAACGGTTCTCACGCCCTCCGTCCGTGGTCCCCCAGTACCGTTCTTCTAGGTATCACAGTCGGCCAGAATCGGATGTTCGGCAGAGCGGTTTCCATGCTCTATCGGCACCCGTGTACTGAGCGAAGAACACGATCACTATTTGGAGCGTAAGGAGGACTGCCGTGAGTCAGTTGCGTCGTATTGGTCTAAGGGGCCTTGTTGTGGGAGTCATGGTTGCGAGCGGTCTTGTGGGGGCTGGAATGTCAGAGGCTACTGAAAAGGAGAAGAAAGTCGCACAGGAAGTCGATGTGCCGGTCGTCGAGGTCCGTGATCAGGCGATCAAATCCACCGGCACCGGCACGTTGCATTTAGAGGACACGAGTCCGTCGGCAAGTCGGCTGGGGCTGTCGATTCGGGAGATCCCTGCCAGTGTGGAAATCGTGGATCAGACGCTGTTGCAGGAGCGAGGACTACGGACGATCTCCGAGGCGGTGGAAGGCGCCACCGGCGTGACGGTGGGCGATTCCCCCGGTAACCCGGCCAACTTCTCCATGCGGGGCTTCACCAACAATCAGCTCCGGCTCCTCTACGACGGACTGATGATCGGGCCGGCCTCTATGACGTCGCGTCCCCGCGACACCTGGAATCTCGATCGTATCGAGATTCTCAAAGGCCCGGCTTCGGTCCTCTACGGCGAAGGGGCGCTCGGCGGGGCGATCAACTTCGTGACCAAGCGCCCGATACGGAGTGAGCAGGTCACGGTCGACGCGTTGTTGTCGTACGGCACGTTCAATACGCTGCGAGCGGCGGCCGGCAGTGGCGGCCCGTTGCGCTTGGACAACCTGTACTATCGCGTCGATCTGAGCTATCAGACCTCCGACAGCTTCAGCGGCATTCAGCGGACCCCGTACACCTATTGGAATATGACCAGCGCCCTGCTGTATGACGTCACGCCACGCTTGAATTTTGAGCTGTCGTTCGACGTGAGTCATGACCGCAGCGTCCCCTATTGGGGTACGCCGCTGGTCCCCGGCAGCTTTGCCGGGGCCTCGGCCATCTCTGATGTCGTGAGCGCGCGAACCGGCCAGACCATTGATGCACGGTTCTTCCGCCAGAATTTCAACGTCGTCGACGCCAACATGAGTTCGACGACCTACTGGGCGAAATTTAAGACGAACTGGCAGCCGACCGACACGATCCAGATCCGCAACCAGGGCTACTACTATTGGGCCGGGCGGGACTGGCAGAATGCCGAGACCTACCAATTCAACCCCGGCACCCTGTTGATCGACCGGGATCGGTTCTTTGTTCAGCATGACCAATATATCCTCGGAGACCGTCTGGAGATGCAAGTCAACGAGCCGATCCTGGGTCATAAAAATCGGTTTGTCACCGGGGTGGATTTCAGCCATCTGCATCTGAATCGCCCGAGCTCCTTCATCGGGGGGGACAGTGTCGATCCGTTGGCCATTCCATCCGGCTCGTTCGG
>VGXE01000046.1 GCA_016873455.1 Nitrospira sp.
GGTGAGTCGCGTCGGCAGTGCCAGGCGTGTGCTCGATTTCGGCTGTGGAGTCGGCATTCTTACGACGTTCTATGCCCGCGAGTTCCCCGATTGGGAGTTCGTCGGTCTCGATCGTTCGGCGGCCTCCATTATTGCCGCGCAGCAGAAAGCGAGAGCGTTGGGATTAACCAACGTTCGTTTCGATTGTGTGGAGGCAGAGGCCGAGCAGTTGTCAGGCCGGTACGATCTGATCGTCGCCACTCATGCGCTGGTGCAAGCCGAGCAAGATCCGGGTATTCCGAGTGATAGCTGGAAAACTTTCTTGCGGAGTCGCGATACAGACCGGCAAGCATCGTTTGAGCGGCGCACAGGACTTGGCGTGAGGCTGGACCACCTTCGCGCAGTGCTCGGGCCGGGCGGTCGCATGATCGTTTGTGAGAAAACGAGGCAGCTGGCCAGGCGGGTGCCCTTTCAGCGGGCATTGGCGGAGAGAGGTGTACAGTTGATTGAACCGCCTGAATTGATTCGTTATCAGTCGGTTGAAGACGTGACGGATGATGGGCCTGTGTATCATCTGCAGGAGGGGTGCGTAGCTGTGTTGGATTGGGACGAAACGACAGAGTCTGACGACAGTATACCGTTCAACCTTTCCGACCTGCCACGGCAGCCGGGCAGTGCGGATACTCTCTTATACGAAAATCATGGGCCCTCTGCACAAGCGGCTTGGGAAACTCTCAACCATCGTTGTGTCACTCAACAAGCAACTCGTCAGGAGCCGGATGGGCGTCAGCTACATGTCGAGCTGGGCATTGTGGACGAGTTCGTGTACCTCTACTGTGCCAATACCTTTGACCAACGGCAATTGGCCATTGTTGAACAGCCTCGCGCAGCCATGCTCGAATCCTACTATCAAGAAATCATTGGGAGTGCGGCATGAATATTTTGGGTTCAGGGTGGCTTGGGTTATGCATGCCTACACTGAAAAAAAGAGCTAATTCTCCGTTGACGGAGACCGATAAAGAGGAGTAAAGAAATAAGTAACTATACGGCTCCTTGATTCACACAAACAGAGTGAGCCGTGTCCGGATAGTCCTCCCAGTTGCGTGTCAAAGCTAAGGAGGAGGTGAATATGGACGACCTCAGTCCACCGGATCAGGCAGGCCCGCCGAGCCACGGGCGGGTTCCTCGCCAGCCACGCTAGCCGGTTCTCCATCGGCTGTCGCTATCCCGCGTGCGGGATCTTCTGAATGACGAGCCTCCGTGGAGAGCCGAGAGGGCGTGAGGAACATAAGCGCCTGGGATGATAGTGATTTCCCCTGGCGAGCCGCTCATCCCTCGTTTCTCGTGCGGGTCTCCACAACCAGATAAAGCCACGCTCGGCGTCCTAAGCGCCTATATGCAGGTGATCTGTGAAATGCAGATCACCTGCGGAGCGTGTTTCTCGAATGAGTGGGAGGAGAGTACAGCCGAACGAAAGGAGCAACCATGGATAGCACCCTACTGACGTTTGCTCTTGTCATGCTCTCGATATTGGTCGGCGGAATCGTGGTGTATAAGAAGAGTCAGTAAGCGGTTGTGGTCTGCTCATGATTCACCCATAAGTCTGAGTCGATGCGTGGATAGTGAGCGGATGGTCGGGTGAATTGAAACGATAGGGAAGGCTCCGGGTTTCTTCCGGGGCCTTCGTGTTGGCAAAGCGGTTGAGAACCCTGCCGCTATATTCTGCTCAGTACTTCTTGGCGCACGTCTTTCAGATCCTGCTCGATAGCGTTCGGCGCAATGATTCCTATGAGGCCGCGCTGTGTGCTGTTGGTGGAAAGCCGCGAGAGTTTGTGCTATGCAGTCCTCCTCATTCCTGTCCGACGAAGAAGTGTTGGACGAATAAGAAGTACTCATCACGCGACACGTCTCACGCATGAACTATTGTAGCCAGTGCGGTGCCCCAGTCATTCAAAAGATTCCACCGGGGGACAATCTTCCTCGTCATGTGTGCGGGCAGTGCGAGTCAATTCACTATCATAATCCGAAGATCGTTGCGGGCTGTATCCCTGAATGGGAGGGGCAAATTCTTCTGTGCCGCCGCGCCATCGAGCCGCGGCGTGGGCTCTGGACCTTTCCGGCCGGTTTCATGGAACTCGGTGAGAGCACCGAGGAGGCGGCGATCCGTGAGACGAAAGAAGAGGCCCAAGCCGATGTAGAGATTACTGCGCTCCATGCTGTATTCAGTTTGCCTCATATCGGACAGGTGTATCTTGTCTTCCGCGGACGGATGCTGTCGCCCTCGTATGAGGCAGGGACGGAAAGTTTGGAGGTAGGGCTGTTTTCTTTTTCCGAGATTCCTTGGGAGCAGATTGCGTTTCCGGTTGTGCGCGAAGCCCTCCGGCGGTACGTCGGCGATGTGACGAGCGGCCAATTCCAATTGCATCTCGCCAGCCTCTCAGGCCGTCTTCAAGGTTAAGTTCTGGCCAATGCTCGATACGGGGGAGAAGCATTGTGCCTGGGGCTAGACCTCTGTGTGTGCAACTGCCAACTACGAAACAGTGGGCAAGGAGCTAATTCAGGAAGGGACCGAGAGTTTTCTGGCGGGTGAGGCAAGTTCTGCGACCACTCGATTGAGCCGGTTCTGTTCTGAGGGGGCAAGAGTCAGAAACTCAAACCCAATGCCATGGGTTCCCGTCCATCGGACGGTCGCGTTACTGATCGTGATCGGCGTGGATTCGCCGGCCGGGTGAATCAGCAATTCGAGTTGCATGCCGGTAAAGGGTCGGATCACGCTCTCGATCCGACAACCCTTCTGCGAGAGATCCTTCACCGATCCCGTGTACCGCAACTTGTCTCTCTGGATGAGGGCGCTTGGAATCGTAACGGGGAACCGGGGGTACTTACGGACAACCATGTTACATCCTCGGTGTCGATCGCCAATCGCGCTGGGCGAAACTCATTTCCACAGCACTACCTTCAGCAGGGCTAGTTCGGAGCCTGGGTCTTCACAGCAGGCTATTGGCATGGGGCGATCTTGTCAACGAATTCAACAAATACAGATCGTGCGTTTGCTTTTGGAAAAGCGGGTCCCCTACAATGCCGGCGATTGTGAATGGTGAAGCCATGGCCGGTCGCGCCCTTCCGAAGAAGCCTCGTCTCAAGAAACGTTCACGTCGATCGGTTTCACTCGATGGGTCCGCGAAACGCCGGTTTCAACAGCGGCTCTTGAAGTGGTACCGGGAACATGGCCGCGATCTGCCCTGGCGAAAGACGTCGGACCCGTATCATATCCTCGTATCCGAGGTGATGCTGCAACAAACCCAGGTGGATCGGGTCATTCCCAAGTACCACGAATTTTTGGAACGGTATCCCAGCTTCGAGGAGTTGGCCGAGGCCCCGGTGGCCGATGTCAAGAAGACCTGGTATCCCCTGGGATACAATATCAGGCCGGAGCGGCTGCACAGTATTGCCTGCGAAACTGTCGAGCGCTACGGAGGACAGTTGCCCAACGAAGCGGATGAGTTGTTGTCGTTCAAAGGTATCGGCCGGTATACCGCCGGCGCGATCCGTTCCTTTGCTTTCAATGAGGATGCCCCGATTTTGGACACCAACGTGATTCGGGTGTTGCATCGGGTTTTTGTGGCCAAGGGTGATCCCAAGACACAGAAGGCGATATTGTGGGAGATGTCCGAAGCGTTGATCCCCCGCGGGAAAGGATACGACTTCAATCAAGCGATCATGGATTTCGGCGCGATGGTGTGCATGGCGCGCAATCCCTATTGCCGCCTCTGTCCGATGAAATCGTTCTGCAAGACGTATCCATTTAGTCCTCCCCCTCGCAGGTAGCCGAGCGCGCTTATGAACGTCATTGAAGTGGCGGCGGGGCTCATTTGGCAGGACGGGCGGTACTTAATCACCCGCCGGAAGCCTGGCGTTCATCTGGCTGGGCTTTGGGAATTCCCTGGAGGTAAGCGGGAGAAGGACGAATCTTTGGTGGAATGTCTGCAGCGGGAGTTGTTCGAAGAACTGGGTGTCAGGGTCGATCTGCCGATTCCCTATCGGATTGTCCGGCATGACTATCCTGAAAAGACGGTGGAACTGCATTTCTTCCGTTGTGCGATTGAAGAGGGGGACCCGGCGCCTGTCGAGTGCGCGGAAATTCGATGGGTGTTACCAGAGGAATTGACGCAGTTCACGTTTCCACCGGCGGACCACGTCATCATTGAGGCTTTGCAGCGTGACGCAGTTCGGGAAGGAGCCCAGCGGTGAAGGTTGTACTGGATATTGAGACCGTCCAAGCCTCCCGTGAGGAGTGGGCTCGATTGGCCGGCAAGGCTTCATCGGATGATGACACTGCCGGGTTCGGCGAAGGCGGCGATCTCTTCACGGCAGGGGCGGCTGAAGAGCGGCGGCGCGCGGAGGATGAGTTGTACGCCAAGTCGGCGTTCGACGGCACCTTCAGCCGAATTGTGTGCATCGGGTTGCTGGAGTTTTCCGATCAGATGGAGGCCCGGAGTGCCGTTGCATGGTACGGCGGAAACGAGCGGGAACTGCTCCGCCGTTTTTGGGCGCGCCTCGCCCAGGATCGAGCGACGCTGTTCATCACGCACAATGGGTTGGGATTTGACCTTCCCTTTCTCAAGAAGCGGTCGATCATCCACCAGGTCAAGCCGAGCCTGGATATCAATTTGGCGAAGTTCAGGACCGAGCCGGTCTACGACACGATGGCGGTGTGGAGCAATTGGGATACGCGAGGATGGGTCAAACTGGACGTGCTGGCCCGGGCGCTACAAGTTGAGACGAAGTCCGGTAGTGGCGAGCAGGTGGCTGAGATGTGGGAGAAGGGGCAGGGGCTCGAACTCGCTCGCTATTGCCTGCAAGATACGTATGTCACGTATGCCTGCTATTGCCGCATGAATTTCCGGCAGCCCCTGTCCCGTGAAGTCGTGCTGTTACAGCCTGAGCTGGTCGATGTCGGCTAAACGATCGGCCAGTTAGCGTGCTGGATAGGCCTCGGCTGCTTTTCGCTTCGGCGCCGAACGTTTGGACACGGTGCTGCTTTTGCCCTCCGCCGAGCGTTCCCGAAGCTCTTGCTTCATCCATTCGACTTCTTTCTTCAGCATCGCGATCTCGGACTCCTTCATCCGGTTGGCCTCGCGGACTTGCCGAAGTTCGTCCAGCTTCTTGGACAGGAGTTCGTTATTTGCCGTGTCAATATCCTCAGACTGGCCGGATGCGAATGACGCAGCATTGGCTTCAATCGTTTGAGGCGCTGCAGGGAACTCTTGCTGGGCCGGCATCTTTTTCGCAACTGGAACGGGCGACATCGCCGGAGCTGACAGAGGTTTCGAATCAGCCGCAACCGCTATGGTCCCGGGCAGGGAGGCTTTAGCGAGTACCTGGTGGTCAATCACCATGGCGATAGTGCCAGGAGTCCAATCTGAGGTGTAGGCTGGCGCTCGTTCAATGCGGGCAATCCCGCTGGGCGTGAACCCCGAGACTCTTCGGTTCTTGCTCGGAGTGATGGTGAGATGGAGCGAGCCTCGGGACACATAGAGGGTGCCCGCTGCGGGTTCAGCGCCTGACCCTGCCGATGGAGACACTGTGAAACCGACAATCTGCTCCGGTTTCGCTTGCGATAAGCCTTGGGCTAGCAGGGGAGCAAGAAACTCGGCGTCTTCATCGCTGAATATTCTCATCGGCTTGCTGCCGCTGGCGGGCATTTTCGCGGACGTTTTTATGGCATCATCGGCGACTACGCCTTTGACCACGCTGAGCAAGGTGGCCTGGTCGATCACTGCCGGGTGGTTCGCTTCAAACGACCAATCGGCGACATCCTTGATATACACCGATCCTTTGGCGCTTTTGTGGACGTTCGACCATCCATACAGAGTCGAACATCCCGTTGCCAAAAGGCTGAGGGAAACCACTGCGCCGGCATAGCGGATCGTCCGAGCGTGGAAGATGGTATGCATGATGGTTCTCCTCATCAGTGTCCCCACGGTATCAAGATAGTGGATGGGCAGGAAATGATTTCTGAAATGGTGCAGCCCCGAGTCATGCTGACAGATGCGCCGGGTGTGAACTACCAGATCCCCAGCCCCATCAGTACGATGCCCATGGCGAGCCAGCCAATCACGCCGACCGAAATAATCGTTTCGAGTGTGACTCGAGATTCTGAGACAGGGATTTTTGAATCGGCGTTGAGGGGCTTCATAGCGTGCGAACACTCCTTCTATGGTTGTTGAACATGTACGTACTGAATGTGCGGACTATTCCCCAGCAAGGACCGTGCCTTCAGGTTGTTCCACGTGATCGTGCTGCCAAGAAGGGGAGCATTTGATATCGAAACCTCACAGCTTTGTGGAACCCAGATTTCTAGACCGCCGGTATGATTGCGGAAAATAATCGGCGTTACGTGTGAAATCAGATTGTTAGGGTCGAGGTGCTGTCCGTGTAGTCGATGAATCGCATCAGCCGGTGGATGCCCTAAGGCAATGGTCGGATCTCACATCTGGGAAGTCAGACTGTGAAGGTCGGCGAGATGTCTTGTGTGAAGAGAGCCAATAAATGTTCACTCTGGGCAGATCAGCGTGCAGAAATGTTCCGTGAAAGCGGTGAGGTCTGGTCGGGTGACCGTGTGAGAGTCATTCCCCGTAGAGGGTCGCGGCGGAAGCCTCGAAGATGTGTTTTCTTACCACGGTGCCGGGTTCGAACGGGCCAGTTCCCTTATCCCAGACCACGGTGATATTTCCGTCTGTTTTTCCCATTCCTTGGGTCGATGAGCGGGTGGCATCGCCTTCGGCCAGGATGTGCACATCCTGGCCGATATAGCGCCGGTTGCGTTCCAACGTGATACGGCGCTGGATTTCCACTAAGGCCGAGACGCGGGCTCCCTTGACGGAATCCGGGACATCGTCGGCAAACTTTCTTGCGGCGATCGTGTTCTTCCGTTCCGAATATTTGAAAATGTAGGCCGAGTCGAATCGCACTTGCTCCACGATGCGGCGCGTATCGTGGAACTCTTCGTCCGATTCCGAGCAGAATCCACAGATGATATCGGTCGTGAGCACGATGTCGGGAATGGCTGCTCTGATCCGCTCCACCAGGGCCAGATAGTCGCGTGCCGTATAGGTGCGTTCCATCAGACCGAGGATTCGGTCGCTTCCCGCCTGAAGCGGCAGATGAATGTGTTTGCAGATCTGTGGATGGGACGCGATGGCATCGATTAACGCCAGCGGGAAGTCCTTGGGGTGGGGTGAGGTAAATCGGACGCGATCAATGCCGGGTGTATCCGCGACGGCCGTGATCAATTTGGCAAAATCCCAGTCATCATGCCGGTACGAATTGACGTTTTGGCCTAACAGAGTAATTTGCTTGAATCCGTGGGCTGCGGCATCGCGCGCTTCAGCCAGCACCGCTTCTGAGGTGCGGGATCGTTCCCGCCCACGGGTATAGGGCACGACACAGAACGAACAGAAGTTATCACAGCCCCGCATGATGGTGATCCAGGCATTCACCCCGTTGTTCCGGTCGGGCAGCACGCCTTCGTAGGTTTCATATTCCGACAGGTCGAGCGCAAACCCTTTCTGGGCAAACCCCTGTTCCTGGGTGTCGAGCGCACGGGAGACCAGCATCGGCAGCTGCCGATACGCGTCTGGCCCGGCAAGGATATCGACGAGCGGTTCTTTGTCGGCCAGCTCGTTCTTGAGATTTTGAGCCATGCAGCCCAGCACGCCAATGACTAATGGACGCTGGTTCTTGATCTCTTTCAGCTCGGAAAGATGTCCGTATATTTTGTTGTGGGCGTTTTCTCGAATGGCACAGGTGTTGACCAGCACCACGTCAGCCCGCTCACGATCCGGGGTGAAGGTGAAGCCCTCTTGCTTCAGCATCGACCGGACCAGCTCGCTGTCGGATTCGTTCATCTGACAGCCAAACGTTTCAATATGGACTTGAGGAGGAGATTTGTCCGTCATAGCTGGATCATGGAGAGTGTTGTGGGTTTCTCACCCGCTGCATGCCCGATGGCCCAGCGTTCGGTGGCTGCGGTAATGGTGATCGGCTTGATCTGGTTCCGGAGTTCGGCACAACCGGCAACCGCGACCTTGGTGAAGTTCGAGGTGGTGCCGTGGCGAAAGCCGTCCTCAGCGCCTGCTTCAAAGAGGACGGAGAGAGTGGTTCCGATCGACTTCTGGTGGAACGCGAGCCGCTTCGTATGGCTGAGGTTCTGGAGAAGCTCGGTTCGCTTTCTGATGGTCGCCGGAGCGGTCGCCTGCTTCAAGCGCAATGCGGCGGTACTCGGCCTTGGCGAATAGGGAAACACATGCAGGTAGGAAAAGGGTAGATCGGCAGCGACCCCGAGGGTATTGCGGAAGGCGGCTTCGGTCTCGCCGGGAAAGCCCGTCATCAGATCGGTCCCTAGTCCCAACTGAGGGATTGTGGCGACGGCTCGTTCGATCAAACCGATGTAGCGCTTGACGGTATGGCGCCGGTTCATGGCCTCTAAGATCCGATCGTCTCCGCTCTGTAACGGAATATGAAGGAAGGGGCAAAACTTCGTCGAACCGGCCAGGATGTCCAGCAGTTCGTCACCGACGGTCGTTGGTTCGATCGACGAGATACGGATGCGTTCAAGCCCCTGGACCTGATCAAGTTGCCGAAGTAATGAACAAAAATCATGGTTGTGATGGCGATACTGGCCGATATTGACTCCCGTCAACACGATCTCATGGTATCCGCGTGCGGCCAAGTCAGCCGCTTCGCGCAGGATATCCTCCAGCCGCCTGCTTCTCTCATGCCCTCGTGAGAATGGAATGATGCAGAAACTGCACATGGCGCTGCAGCCGTCCTGAATTTTTAGCGGGGCCCTGGTGGAATCCGGTTCCCCAAAGTAGGGGAGATCAAAGTCGTCCCGCGACATCGTTCTGGTATGGCGGATCTCCGGTGCCGCACGTTTTTGTAAGGCATGGGAGGGGGGCAAGTAGGACGGTAGCTCGAGCTTGTATTGGTGGCCGACAATGAGGTCGATGCCCTCCTGGCGCTTGAGTCCGTTCAGCCCGGCTTGGGCGTAACAGCCGGTCACGGCCACGAACGCGTGGGGAGAATGTTTGAGGGTTTTTCGAATGAGGTATCGCGAGGTGCGTTCAGCATCCTCCGTTACCGCGCAGGTATTCAGGACCAGCACGTCCGTCGGTCGGCCGAATTCGACCAGTTCGAACCCTCTACGGCGGAGTCCTTCCCCCAGAACAGCCGTTTCAGCGTGGTTCAACCGGCATCCCAGCGTATGAATCGACGCGCGTGCCTGTGTCATGTCGTGCATTATAGGGACGTGATAGCGGTTCCGGCAAGGCTGCGTCTGCAGAGCCGTCATCACTCAGATCGTCCTTTGATCGGAGAAATTCTGCGTGCTAGGATGCCCGTCATCGTAATAATCCCATTCTTGCCTGTGGGTGTGGCATGGCGCGTCGGCTGGTGTTCGTGTGTATGCTCATGATGGCGCTGGGTAGCTCGTTCCCGATGGGGGAGGCCAAAGATCTTCTTCCTGCCGAACCGGACGTCAGTACCCGTCTCGATGAGCTCTATGACCACGAGGCCCGGCTCTTTATCACTCTGTATTCGCTGGCGGGGAACGGCCAAGTTGATTATGTGACGGGTCGCTTAGTTCGGGAGCATGCCCGCAGTGCATACGGAAACCCTGTGTATCAGACTGAGGCCCAGCCGCTGTTTTATTGGTGGAACCACACGATGTGGAACGATCCGGAACAGGATGGAGTAAACGGCAACGAACGAGTCTATCTAGAGCATACCGATTTCGATATCTCACGCTACAAGCCGTGCTTGTTCAACGGTCAATCCTGTTAGTTGCTGCGCTGGCCGGTGAAAGTGTCTCCCGCAAGCTTTTGAGATTCTTCTGAGAAAGTACTGGGCCCTGGTGGTATTCTGCGTTCCATCTAGGGGTCCGGAACTGTGTTGAAACACGGGTTGTACATCTCTTTTCAATGTGAGTGGTCCACGTGAATGAACAACCGACAGGCCTGGCTGCGGTGATGAATCGGCGGCTCGGCGTGATGTTGCCTTTGGGCTTTGCGTCAGGTCTGCCGTTAGCCCTGACCGCCGGGACGTTGCAAGCGTGGCTGACGGTAGAGGGAGTCGATCTGAAGACGATCGGCATCTTCACCCTGGTTGGCCTGCCCTATACGCTGAAGTTCCTCTGGGCACCTTTCATGGATCGAATCATGCCGCCCTGGCTGGGGCGGCGGCGCGGCTGGATGCTGGTAACCCAATTGTGCGTTGCCCTCGGCTTGGCATTGATGGCGATGACCAGCCCACGCACACATCCGGAATGGCTGGCGGCCTATGCGGTGCTGGTCGCGTTTCTTTCCGCCTCGCTGGATATTGTTTTCGACGCCTACCGAACCGACACGCTCCAGCCGCACGAGCGTGGATTAGGCGCGGCGGTGTGGGTGAATGGGTATCGCATCGCCCTCCTGGTAGCCGGCGCAGGAGCCTTGTGGCTGGCCGACTCTGTCGGCTGGCAGGCAACGTATCTGGCGATGGCAGCCGTCATGTTGGCGGGGGCCGTCATCATCATCGCGAGTCCGGAGCCTACTCGAATTGCGGATCCTCCCAAGAGTCTCGGGGAGGCTATTGGGGCGCCACTCCGGGAATTCTTCTCCCGACCGCAAGCGCTGGGGTTCTTAGCGGTGATCATACTCTACAAGCTCGGCGACGCCTTCGCCTCGTCCCTGCAAACCGCCTTTCTGATCGGTGGAATGGGTTTTTCGGCCACGGAGGTCGGAGCGGTGAAAGGCCTCGGGATTTTCGCGACACTGTTCGGGGCGTTGCTCGGCGGCGTCATGATGACGCGGTCCAGCCTTGTCCCGTCGCTGCTGCTCTTTGGCTTCTTACAGGCCGTATCCAACCTAGGGTTTGCCGTATTGGCGGCGGTTGGGAAAAGTACCGCGATTTTGACTGCAGCGGTCGTGATTGAAAATGTGACTGGTGGCATGGGTACGGCCGCGTTTGTGGCGTTGGTCATGTCGCTCTGCGATCCACGGTATACGGCCACGCAATTTGCATTGTTGTCGTCCTTGGAGGCTCTGGGCAGGGTCTTTGCCGGGCGTCCTTCGGCTGATCTGGTTGATTTGATGGGATGGGCGCAATTTTTTGTCGTCACACTGGTGGTGGCTCTGCCGGGTCTTTGGGCCGTCTGGCGACTGCGGCATCACATTGAGCGAGACCAGAAGGACAGGACGCAGGCCCTCTCTCCTGCCCTGTGATCGTATGCGTGCATGTTGGATCGAGTACGACAACGTCCTTTCCGACACCACTTGTGCCTGCTCTCCTGTTAATGGAGTGCCAACGAGGGGGCGATGAGTCTTGTCCGTCTAGCCGTGCTGGTGGTGGGATTGGCTGGCGCAGTCGGCTTGGCGCTGTCAAACCCGACCATGGATGACTATGTGCAATTCGTCGAACGGGAATTGAATGGGGCACTTGACCGAATGGATCAACGCACCCCTGCTCGAGAGCAAGACCTGATCCGCCAAGTATTTCGGTCACAGGGCAAGAAGCTTATCGAGGGTATTGTCCGGCCATCTACGGTGCGGCACAACTGGGGGTTACTCAGTCACTATGAGACCAAAGTGGCAGAGACGAACGTCGTCGTTTTGGGTATCGGGGGCCAGTTCATTCCGATCAAGGGTGTCGATGAGGCGACGCTGAAAATCGGACGGATGGCCTTTTAGGGTATTCTGGCCAGAAAGACAAGCCGGTCGCAGCCTTATTACAGAGTCATTTCTGGGGATAACTCCCATGTGACGGGACGCCATACGGCGCCAAGACTTGCTTCGCGGCTATCCACAGCTTTCCCCCTCACTTCACAGCCTACCCACAATATTTGGTGTTGACAAAAGATCCCGATAGCTATATGTAGTCTACCCTCGGCTGGAATGATCGCTCGTAATGAATGACAGATCCCGATCCCCTCGCTATTGGGTGTGAACAATTTAACGTGCTTAAGCCGATTGCCTATCTGCCTCTGGAAGGAGGAACGCTGTGAGAATTGAGCGGAGATTTACCCGTCGCGGGCACGGTCCTTATGACGGAATGACATTCGTCAAGCGTTCGTCCGAGATTCGCAATCCGGACGGATCCACCGTCTTTAAGCTCGACAATATCGATGTCCCGGAGCAGTGGTCCCAGCTGGCCATCGACATTCTGGCCCAGAAGTATTTCAGGAAGGCGGGAGTGCCTCAGCTTGATCAGCAGGGGCAGGCGATGACAGGGGCTGACGGTAAGCCGGTGCTTGGGGGGGAACGCGATGCCCGCCAGGTGTTCGAGCGGATGGCTGGGTGCTGGACCCATTGGGGCAAGTCGTTCGGCTATTTCAAAACGCCGGACGATGCCGACGCCTTCCATGACGAAATGTGCTACATGCTGGCCTGTCAAATGGCCGCCCCGAATTCGCCGCAATGGTTCAATACGGGGCTGCATTATGCCTATGGTCTCTCCGGCCCAGCCCAGGGGCATTATTTCGTCGACCCGAAAACTCAGGAAGTGGCCAAGGCCTCGAACGCGTTTGAACACCCTCAGCCCCATGCCTGTTTTATCCAGTCGATCGAAGACGATCTGGTGAACGAAAACGGAATCATGGATTTGTGGGTGCGTGAGGCGCGGCTGTTTAAGTACGGCTCTGGGACCGGGACGAATTTCTCCAAACTGCGGGGAGACGGTGAAGGCCTGTCCGGAGGCGGCAGGTCGTCTGGACTCATGTCCTTCCTGAAGATCGGCGACCGGGCTGCCGGTGCCATCAAGTCCGGAGGGACGACTCGCCGTGCCGCCAAAATGGTCTGTTTGGACCTGGATCATCCGGATATCGAAGAATTCATCGATTGGAAAGTCATCGAGGAGCAGAAAGTCGCGGCGATGGTGACGGGCTCAAAAGTCTGCGCCCAGCGCCTGAACGCCGTGCTCAAAGCCTGCCATGCCGTCGATAGCGAGGGTGGGTTAAAGCTGGATCTCGATGCCAAGACGAATCCGGTGTTGCGGGAGGCCTTGTCGTCCGCCCGGCGGGATATGGTGCCGGAAGCCTATATTCAGCGGATGTATTCCTACGCGAAGCAGGGTTTCACGCATTTTGTCTTTCACGAATACGATACGAACTGGGACGGCAAGGCCTACCAAACCGTTTCGGGACAAAATTCGAACAACAGCGTCAGAATCCCGAACGAGTTTTTTGCTGCGCTCGAAGCGGACGGTGATTGGCAACTCAAGCGTCGGACGAACGGCAAGGTCTGCAAGACGGTCAAGGCTCGCGAACTGTGGGATCGGATCGCGTGGGCGGCATGGGTCTGTGCTGATCCAGGGACGCAATACGACACGACGATCAACGAATGGCATACCTGCCCGGAAAACGGCCGTATCAATGCCTCGAATCCCTGTTCCGAGTACATGTTCCTGGACGATACGGCGTGTAACTTGGCGTCGCTCAATCTGGCGACATTCTATACGCCGGACGGCCAATTCGAGATGGATAACTTCAGGCACGCCGTGCGGTTGTGGACGATCACGCTGGAAATCAGCGTGTTGATGGCGTCGTTTCCAAGCCGGTCCATCGCCGAAAAGAGCTACCAATTCCGCACGCTCGGATTGGGGTATGCCAACCTAGGCACGGTCCTTATGCGACAAGGGATTCCCTACGACTCTCCCAAGGCCCTGGCGATCTGCGGGGCCCTGACCGCCATCATGACCGGCGAATCGTACGGGACGTCTGCTGAAATGGCCGCAGAGTTGATGCCATTTCCTGGGTATGCGACAAACCGTGAGTCTATGCTGCGGGTGATTCGCAATCACCGGCGGGCTGCCTACAATGCGCCCCGAGAAGAATACGAAGGCCTGACGATCACGCCGGCCGGTATTCAGCCGGAGCATTGCCCGCCCGACTTGCTGATCGCCGCCAGGCGGGCCTGGGACCGTGCGCTTGAACTGGGAACGGCCTATGGGTATCGGAATGCTCAAGTGACGGTGATCGCGCCGACAGGCACGATCGGATTGGTCATGGATTGCGATACGACCGGCATCGAGCCGGACTTTGCCCTCGTGAAATTCAAAAAGCTGGCCGGCGGGGGATACTTTAAGATCATCAATCAAAGCATTCCGGCTGCGTTGAACACGTTGGGGTATACGGATGAACAGGCGCAGGACATCGTACGCTACTGCGTCGGCGCCCAGACCCTCAAGAATGCCCCGTTCATCAATCACCAGTCGTTGCGTCTCAAGGGATTCGATGACGCGGCGCTGGATCGAATGGAAAGCAGCCTGGCTCAGGCCTTTGAAATTCAGTTCGCGTTCAACAAGTTTACGCTCGGCGAAGCCTTTTGCGTGGAGAAACTGGGATTCACCGACGCGCAGCTGGGCGAAGCCAACTTCAATATGCTGAAGGCGCTTGGCTTTACGCAGGAAGAAATCGCGGCGGCGAACGACTTCTGCTGCGGCACGATGACCGTCGAAGGGGCGCCGCATCTGAAGGCCGAGCATCTGCCAGTTTTTGATTGCGCCAACCGCTGCGGCCGAATCGGTCAACGGTCGATCGCAGTCGACGCCCATATTCACATGATGGCCACGGCCCAGCCGTTCATCAGCGGCGCGATCAGCAAGACGATCAATATGCCGGCCGATGCAACGGTCGAGGACGTCAAGGCTGCGTATCTGTTGTCATGGAAGAGCATGGTCAAGGCGGTAGCGCTCTACCGTGACGGATCGAAGCTCAGCCAGCCGTTGAACGCCTCGACCGACAGCGGACAGGCGGTTGAAGCTGCGGGGACTGCGACTGTCATGTCGATGGCGGAGAAGGTCGCCGAGCGCGTGCTTGTGCGGTATCTCGCCAAGCGGCGGCCGTTGCCGAGCCGGCGGAACGGGTATACGCAGAAAGCGATCGTCGGCGGGCACAAACTGTATCTCCGC
Organism: Nitrospira sp.; assembly: GCA_016873455.1. Taxonomy (GTDB): domain Bacteria; phylum Nitrospirota; class Nitrospiria; order Nitrospirales; family Nitrospiraceae; genus Nitrospira_D. Next base: position 14,926 of record VGXE01000046.1, read on the forward strand.
ACCGGCGAATACGAGGACGGCACGGTCGGAGAAATCTTTCTGGACATGCATAAGGAAGGCGCGGCCTTCCGCAGCCTCATGAACTGCTTCGCCATCGCGATTTCTCTGGGATTGCAGCACGGGGTGCCGCTGGAGGAGTTTGTCGAAGCGTTCGTCTTCACGCGATTCGAGCCCAACGGGCCGGTGAAATTGAACGACCGCATCAAAATGTCAACCTCCATCATCGACTACATTTTCCGCGAACTGGCGGTCACCTATCTGGACCGCTACGACTTGGCGCAGGTCAAAGAAGAAGATCTGCGGATGGATTCGATGAAAAAAGACGATCTGGACCCCGAGTGTGTCGAGGAGGAAGCGGACATGGATGCCCTGGCCAAGTCGTCGGTGTTGACGGAGCATCTCCCGATCCGCCGGAACGGCGGCAAGGGAAACGGCAACGGTCATGGAAACGGCCACAGTGTCGCCCGGCAAGTCGAGATCATGCGCGAAACACTCACGCTGACCGAAGTGCAAACCGCCAAGGTGAAGGGCTATGAAGGCGATCCCTGCCCTGAGTGCAAGCAATTCACCATGGTACGAAACGGCACCTGCTTGAAGTGCGTCAGCTGCGGTTCCACGAGCGGGTGCTCGTAGCTTGTAAGTGAAGTCTGCCGATATATGCCTGCACGGTAATAGACCGTGCAGGTTCCTCGCTGGTTACCTGATTCAGGAGGCCGTCCCAAGAGCCGCTCGTATGGCTGGGATTGCTGAACCAGTTAGTTGCCACACATGCTGCCATTCGTTTGTCATGCACCTGCTGAAAGCGGTTCAGATATTCGATCCGTCCGGAAGTTATTGGGGTATGGCGACTTCAAAACGACGCTGATCTACAACCATGTGCTCAATAGAATCTGACAAAGGGTAGATAGCCTTGCATGACCGTCTCTGACTGCGAGTTGTTGGCTGAGATATACTGCGGGCTGTTAGCTGGATAGACTGCAGGATTCGCTGCCTATCGCGATTGGCTGGTGGGGCGGAATATTGGACAAGTCCTGGATTTGTAAGTGCAGTGCCATCCCTAGGATTGCTGGGACATCCGTGCTATGCAGCGCGGGTAATCTGCAGCAGAATTAATAGTTAGGGTGCCATTGGACGAAGATGGTCGCTGAAAAACCAACACTCGTGCCTGCTATTCGGGCTGTATCTGAATATGAGGAAGCAATCCGTGCGAACCTGTCGCCGGAACACGTTCAGGTCCTGATCGAGATCCGTAGGCGGTTACAGCGATTGGAGGCACAAGCTGCCGAGCTAATCGACATCAACAACCGCATGTGGGCGAGGCAAGGCTTAAAGGTCGACTTTGATCCGACCACCGATACAGTTGCCGTCTCGATGGGAGGGGATAAAAGGGGTCGGGAGTCGTTTCTTGACACGGAAGAGTCATTTTCTGTAGAAGACGTGGCATGCCGCGTCGTCCACGACTTGCTGCGGGTGCGCTCGCCTACCATGTGCTGAACCGGCGCGTGGGACGGCTGCCGCTGTTTGAAAAGCCCGCGGATTACACCGCCTTTGAGCAGATCTTAATCGAAGCGGTGGCCACGACCCGCCTCCGAATTGCCAGCTATTGTCTGATGCCGAATCATTGGCATGTGCTGCTGTGGCCGCGACAGGATGGAGAGCTCTCGGAAGTGCTGCGGTGGATCACGGTGACGCATACGCAACGGTGGCACGCCCATCATCACACGGCCGGAACGGGACCGGTATATCAAGGGCGCTTCAAATCGTTTCCCGTGCAGGCGGACGAGCATTTTGTCACCGTGGCCCGCTACATCGAGCGCAATGCGCTGCGAGCCAACCTGGTCACGCGGGCCGAGGACTGGCAGTGGGGGAGTCTCTGGCGTCGGGCGCAGGACGATCCGCAACGTGCCGCGTGGCTGAGTGACTGGCCCGTGGAGCAGCCGCGGGATTGGATACGGTGGGTCAATCGCCCGCACACCACGTCCGAACTTGAGGCACTTCGCACCAGCGTGCAGCGGGGGAGGCCGTTTGGTGACGAGGGCTGGGTACGACGGATCGCGACGCGCTTTGGGATGGAATCGACGCTGCGGCCACGCGGACGGCCCAAAGGCTCATGAGAAACGACTCCCGACCCCTTTTATCCCGCCTTTTATCCCGCAGACCCCTTTTCTGTCCCCTGGCAGATAGGGCAGAGAGCTGTGAAGGTGCGCCGGGATAGGCTGACCAAGCATGCAGTGTTTGTCAGGCTCCAGAGGGGTGAGAAAAGTCTTGCTAAGTATGGGAAACGCTTATTAGGATTGACCAGAATTAAGAAGCCAGTTGGCCGGGATAGGCTGATCAATCTACTCAATAGTTATGCCATGAAACAAGGCTTTAGTATCTCTGTGGGAGCCATATGAAGACAGTACTCAACTTACAGACTGAAAAAAGTGAGGCGGCACTACAGGCCATCGCGTATATGCCTACCAAGAATTTACCAATTTTGGTGGACGAGAGTTTTTTAAGAGGCTTGACGGATGCTGATTTCATGCGTGTTGCAGTGCTGCTCGCGCAGAAAAGCTACAACGAAGGAGGCTGTCCGATTGGTGCCGTCATCATCGATAATTCGACACGACGGATTTTGGGAAAAGGCCACAACACGCTCGTTCAGGAAAGTCATCCGTACAATCATGGGGAAACTTCCGCGATACGAGATGCCGGCCGCATAGATTTTAGCCAGACAACGCTTTTTACGACTCTCAGCCCCTGCGATATCTGCGCAACGTTGATCTACATGAGAGGACTCAGCCGCGTGGTCGTTGGAGACGTAACAAACGCCGCTGGTAATGAGACTCTTCTACGTGAAACAGGGATCCAGGTCGACATTTTAGAGGACATGTGTGGTGTCGAGCTGTACGCCAAATTTCGCGCAGAGAAGCCAGATCAAGACCTGGAAGACTGGAAGGGGCTCTGGGCGGTTCGCAACAAGGCGACTTAATTGTTCAAGAACGAAACGGTCCATCGACCGCAATACTCTCGGCATGATGCTCTTCCTCCCCCCGATACAGTGATCGGGTAAGTTGGGGGAGGTAAAGACGAACAACGTCACTAGACGAGCGGTTATATGGGGCCTTGCTGCCGCAGCGGCAGGCAGCGTACTTTCATGTAAAACACCCCAACAAGGAGGACCAGCTATGGCCAATCTTGATCGGCAAGAGAAGCTCGATAAAATCTTCAAAGCTCATATGGATGCCGAACTCGCCGGCAACCTCGACAAGACGTTGGCCACGATGGCGCCCAATCCTCATCTCGTGAACGTGCCGACGATGGTGGGAGGTCAGGGCCCGGAAAGCGTGCGAACGTTCTACGCAAAACGGTTGATCGGCCAGTTTTTCCCGCCCGACGTAAAGTTCGAGCTGATCTCGCGGACCTACAGCAGCGAGCGGCTTGTCGATGAACTCATCATTTCCTTTACGCACACCACCAAAATCGATTGGATGCTCCCAGGCGTCAATCCCACCGGCAAGCGTGTCGAAGTGGTCTTCGTCGTGATCGTGGGAATAGAGGGTGACAAGGTATCCTACGAGCACATCATGTGGGACCAGGCTAACGTGCTGGTGCAAATTGGTCTCCTCGACCCGACCGGCCTCCCGGTCACCGGAGTTGGTGCGGCGGCGAAGCTCAGAAATCCCGCATTGCCCGATCCTTTCTTCAACGAAGGATAGAGGGAAATAGAAGCCCGTAGAAAACGAAATAGATGGGGTCAGGGGTCATAGATGGGGTCAGGCTGAGGTGGCCCGGATTTGACAGACACCTTGAAACGGGGACAGGATTCCCCGAGGAGGTGTCCGATGGGTGCACGCAAGCAGTTTACGCCAGAGTTCAAACGGGAA
>VGXE01000047.1 GCA_016873455.1 Nitrospira sp.
ACGGGATGGCGGTTCCTCCAGCACATGCTTTACGATAGAACTCTGTCGCCTGAAACAAGTCTTGCGTGACGCCTGTCCCGGTCTCGTACATCCAACCCAGACTGCTACACCCTCTGGCCAACCCCTTGTCACACGCTTTACGAAACAACTTTTCCGCTTCAAACAAGTCTTGTTCGACGCCTCGGCCATCTTCATACATCAGCCCTAGGCTGAAACAGTCGAACGCATTATCTCGGTCACATTGTGCTTTGAGTCTTTCAGCTGTAGGATATTGTGCGGACGAGAGACTTGGAAACATACACGCCGTGAGTAGCGAACTAATGAGAAGCAGATAACGAAGATTCATAGATGAACCCCCGAGACGAGACTAGGAGAGAACGATCAGGGGCAAGTATACAGGAAACTAAGCAGTCTGTCCTAATGCGCGATACACGGTCCCACATCCAATGCGGAGTTGTGACGCGATTTCCCTGATTCCTGCGCCGCGAGGTGAGTTTCCAGGATCAAAAGAAGGGTAAGAGGTGATGGAGCAGTACAAAAAGTAGATAATTATCTACTTTTCTGAGAGCGCCTAGGACGAGTCAACCGTTCGGAATAAGGGCGTAACCCACGAGTCATTACGGAACGTGTTTGGAACGGTGCGGGAAGCGTTTGGCGAGGTATTTTGAGATGAAAAACGAGCTGCTGTTTACAAGCAGCTATACGAAAAATGACGCACACTCTTCGCACACTAAATCTGTATGTTTATAAGTCATTGAAATATAAGAATAAAATTCTTTAATCTTTCAGCCCCAACACATCCATCATGTCGTAAAGGCCTGGAGGCTGCCTGACGACCCAGCGTGCGGCACGGAGGGCGCCGCGGGCGAAGGTATCACGGCTGCTGGCCCGATGCGTGACCTCAATCCGTTCGCCCATGCCGCCAAATAGGATCGTGTGATCGCCGACAATGTCGCCGGCACGGATGGTCTGAATCCCGATTTCTTTTTGCTTCCGCTCGCCGATCAACCCTTTGCGCGTATACACGCCGACTTGATTCAAATCACGATTGACCGCACGCGCGAGGACTTCGGCGATCTTGAGCGCCGTGCCGCTGGGCGCATCTTTCTTGAGCCGGTGATGGGCTTCAATGACTTCGATGTCGTACTCGTCGCCGAGCGTCTTGGCCATCTCGCTGATAACCTTGTAAATGAGGTTCACGCCCACGCTCATGTTGGGAGAAAAGACGCAGGGGACGTGCTTGGCCAGCGATTTGAGCTCCTCGAGTTGCGCCCCTTCGAACCCCGTCGTTCCGATCACCATGGCTCGTCGGTGGTGCACGACGGCACGCAGATGTTCGAGGGTTGCGGTCGGTGAGGAGAAATCGATGACCACTTCGGCCCGATCGAGCAGGGCTGAGAGATCATCGGTAATCGGGACACCGGAATGGCCGCAGGCGGCCGTCTCGCCGGCGTCTTCGCCAAGCGCGTGATGGCCCGTGCCCTCGACCGCGCCGGAAAGGGTCAGCGCCGTGGAGTCACGGATCAGCGCCACCAATCGGCAGCCCATGCGTCCAGCGGCCCCTGCGACAATGACTTTGATCATGGGATCCATCTCCGTGGCGTGGGTTCAGAATCAAATCAAGCCGGCGTCCTTCAAGGCGCGCGTCAATTTCTCGCGCGTATCCTGGGCCATCGGGCAGAGTGGCAAGCGCAATTCTGGGTCGATCTTGCCCATCATGCCGAGTGCTTCTTTCACCGGAATGGGGTTGGTTTCAAAGAATAGGGCCGCAAACAACGGTGAGAGGTTGAAGTGAATTCGACGGGCTTCTGCAATCCGTCCATCGGCAAAGGCTTTCACCAGTTGAGCCATCTCAGCCGGCACGATGTTGGCCGTCACGGTTATGACGCCTTGGCCTCCGACTGCCATCATCGGCAGCGTCAAGGAATCATCGCCGGCCAACACGGTCAGCCGGTCTCCGCACAGCTGCACGACATCCGAGGCTTGTTGCACTGACCCGCTGCCTTCTTTGACCCCGACGACCGTCTTGATCGCCGCAAGTCGGGCGATCGTCGCCGGTAGCATGTTGACACCGGTCCGTCCAGGGATGTTGTACAGCACCAGCGGCAGATCGACGGCCTCTGCCACTGCCTTGTAATGCCGGTACAGCCCTTCTTGAGTGGGCTTGTTGTAGTACGGGGTGATCAGCAAGGCGCCGTCCGCGCGAGCCTGTTTGGCGTGCTTGGTCAGCGCAATGGCTTCTTCGGTACTGTTCGAACCGGTGCCGGCGATCACCGGCACGCGCCGGTTCACCACCTCCACCGTCAGCTCGATGACCCGATTGTGCTCATCATGGGACAGCGTGGCGGATTCGCCGGTGGTGCCGCAAGGAACGATGCCGTTTGTGCCGTTGGCGATCTGCCAGTCGATGAGTTCGGCCAACGCCTGCTCGTCGACCTTCCCTTTCCGAAACGGCGTGACGATGGCGACCAGTGAACCGGTAAACATGCGGGGCCTCTCAGTTCAAAAATGCCGGAATAGATTCGCCCTTGATCAAGTCGTCGTAGGTTTCCCGTTCGCGAATCACGTGGATCTCTCCGCCTTTGATCAGCACTTCGGGCACGCGGGGGCGGGAGTTGTAATTCGAGGACATCACGAACCCATAGGCTCCCGCGCTCATCACGGCCAGCAGTTCCCCGGGCTTCACCGCTGCCAGCGATCGGTCTTTGGCCAAGAAATCACCCGATTCGCACACCGGACCGACGATATCCATTTGCCGCTTGGCCCGGTGGGCCGCGTCTTCATCGAGTGGCCGGATTTCGTGATACGCGCCGTAGAGGCTGGGGCGGATCAAGTCGTTCATGGCCGCATCGACGATCACGAAATGCTTGGTTTCCCCGGCCTTCTCGTACAGCGCCTTGGTCACCAGAATGCCGGCATTGCCGACGATCACACGGCCAGGCTCCATGACCAGCGTCAAGCCCAAATCCTTGACGAGCGGAGAAATAGCGTCGGCCAGCTCTTGGGGCAAGGGCGGCTTTTCGTCAGAATAGGTGATGCCGAGCCCGCCACCGATGTTCAAGTACCGGATGTTGATGCCCTGGCCTTTCAGGGTGTCGATGAGCCCCACGACTTTCTTCAGCGAATCGACGAACGGAGTCACGTCCGTCAGTTGTGAGCCGATGTGGGCATGGACACCGACGACGTCGGTGTGGCCCAACGAGGCCGCCATCTTGTAGTCCTCCAGCGCCCGATCCGCCGCGATCCCGAACTTGCTTTTCTTCATGCCTGTCGAGATGTAGGGATGTGTCTTGGGGTCCACGTCCGGGTTGATTCGGAGGGCGATCCGTGCCTTTTTCCCGACCGAGGCGGCCACTTCGTTGATGGCATGAATCTCCGCGGGCGATTCGACGTTGAACATCAGGATGTCGGCCTTGAGCGCGTCGCGGATTTCCTCCGGCGATTTACCGACGCCGGCGAACACGATTTTTGAAGCCGGTACACCGGCTCTCAGGGCTCTGAACAGCTCGCCGCCTGAGACGATATCCGCGCCGCTGCCTTCCTTCGCCATCAGCCGCAAGATGGCCAGATTGGAATTGGCCTTCATCGCAAACGCGATCACGTGGGGAATATTCTTGAAGGCGCTGTCGTACGCCCGGAAATGGCGGAGGAGCGTCGCATGGCTGTACACATAACAGGGGGTGCCGACCTCTTTCGCGATCCGGCTGACTGGCACCTCTTCGCAATGCAATTCGCCGTGGCGATATTCAAAATTGTTCATGGCATCAATCCTCGCTCTGTCGCCGACTCCTTGGACATCGGCATTACGACGGGCAGTGGGTGTTATCTCGTGCCGACTGGGCGCAATGGCGGCAGGTTTTCATCCTGCCCCAACGCCTCGGGATTCTGTTCTTCGGCCTCAGCAGGGGCTTCGCGTTGCTTGGCCTCCCGGGCCTCCTGTTCCTTCATCTGCCGTTCGACCACTGGCGCAACACCGATGGTCTCTGGGGCGACCGGAGCGCCAACCACGCCGCATGCGCTCAACAGCACTGACGCGGCCATGAGGGCAAGCCATCTCATCGAAGCGCCCGGTCCAATGCGTGAATCCGTTGCTCCACTTGGCGTCGGGCTGTTCCTCCGATTTGGCGCTTGTGCGCGATCGCCGCCGAGACGGACAATCGGGCGAACACGCCCTTTTCAATTCGATCAGAAAGGGACCGCAGTTCGGCCAATGAGAAGTCCGTCAACTCACGACCCTGATCCAGCGCCGTCCGTACGATCCGTCCGGTGATGCCGTGGGCGTCACGAAACGGCACGCCCCGTTCCACCAAATAATCGGCCAATTCCGTGGCGAGCAGCCCGCCGCTCTGCACTGCGCGGTCAAGCACGTCCCGGTTGACCTTGAGTCGCCGCATCAATTCCGTCATGACGTTCAGGGAAGCCGTCACCGTATCGAGCGCATCGAACAGTGCCGGCTTATCTTCCTGCAAGTCTCGATTGTAACTCAAGGGGAGAGCTTTCAGCGTCGTCAGCAGACCGATCAAATGTCCGTAGACCCGCCCGGTTTTTCCGCGGACCAATTCGGGCACATCGGGATTCTTTTTCTGAGGCATCATGCTGCTGCCGGTGCAAAAGGCGTCGGGAAGATCGACGAACTGGAATTCCTGCGAAGCCCAGATGATCAATTCTTCACTGAGCCGGGACAGATGCATCATGATGAGCGACAGGGCCGAGGCCGTCTCCACCATAAAGTCGCGGTCCGACACGGCATCCATGCTGTTGGCCGTCACCGTGGGGAATCCCAGCAGTTTAGCCGTATAGCGCCGATCCACCGGATAGTTCGTCCCGGCCAGGGCGCCTGACCCGAGCGGCATGACGTTGAGCCTGGTTCGAGTATCGCGGAGCCGTCCCTTGTCCCGCTCGAGCATCTCAACATAGGCGAGGAGGTGATGGGCAAATAGGACGGGTTGGGCTCGTTGTAAGTGGGTATAGCCGGGCATGGCGATGGGCAGATTGGCCTTCGCTTGGGCCAGCAGCACCCGTTGCAGCTCCGTGCAGTGCTCGGTCAACCGGTTGAGTTGGTCGCGGAGATAGAGCCGGATATCCAGCGCCACCTGGTCGTTTCGACTACGCCCGGTGTGGAGCTTACCGCCCAACGGTCCAATCAGTTCGGTCAGCCGCCGTTCGATGGCCATGTGAATGTCTTCGTCCTGGGACTTAAATGTGAACCGTCCCCGGTCCAACTCCGTCTTGACCGAGTCGAGTCCGCGTACGAGAATCCGCGTCTCGCCAGGCGACAACACGCGTGCCTTTTCAAGTGTTTTGCAGTGCGCGATGCTTCCCTGAATGTCATGGGCGTACAGCCGCTGATCGACGGCGATCGAGACAGTGAAGGCTTCGACGAGGCGGTTTGTGTTCTCGCGAAACCGTCCACCCCAGGCTTTGCCGGCTGCAGCCTTTGTCCCGGTGTTCCGTTTCGCGCGCGCCATCAGGCCGAGGCCTTCCGCCGCTGGGCCCGGATTTTCAGTCGCAAGCCATTCAGCCGGATGAACCCTTCGGCGTCTTTTTGATTGTAGACGTCGTCTTCTTCAAACGTGGCGATGTCCAGACGATAGAGTGACTGCTTCGACCTGCGGCCGGCGAGGGTGCAACTCCCTTTATACAGCTTCACGCGGGCCGTGCCGCTCACGTCTTTCTGCGCGGCATCGATCGCCGTCTGCACCATCTCGCGCTCGGGGCTGAACCAATAGCCGTTATAGATGAGGCTCGCGTAGCGCGGAATCAAACTGTCCCGGAAATGGAGCACTTCGCGGTCCATCGTCAGGGATTCGAGCCCCCGGTGGGCCACGTGGAGAATGGTTCCACCCGGCGTCTCATAGACGCCACGCGATTTCATGCCGACATACCGGTTTTCGACCAGGTCGACACGGCCGATCCCGTGTGCCCCACCCAGCTTGTTGAGGTGAGCCAAGAGCGCTGCCGGACTCATCTTCTTGCCGTTCACCGCCACAGGATTTCCCGCTTCATAGTCGATTTCGACTTCCAGGGGCTTGTCCGGGGCCTTTTCGGGTGACACGGTCATCTGGAAGATTTCGTCCGGCGGAGATTCCCAGGGATCCTCCAGAATGCCGCCTTCATAGCTGATGTGAAAGAGATTCAAGTCCATGCTGTAGGGCTTGGCTTTCGTCGCCGTGATCGGGATGCCGTGCCGGTCGGCGTACTCGATCAATTCGCGCCGCGACTTCATCGTCCACTCGCGCCAGGGCGCAATGATCTTTAAACCCGGCGCCAGCGCCGTGTAGGTCAGTTCAAATCGCACTTGGTCGTTGCCTTTGCCTGTCGAGCCGTGCGACACCGCCTCGGCCCCTTCCTTCAAGGCGATCTCGGCCTGCCGGCGTGCGATCAGCGGGCGCGCGATCGACGTGCCGAGCAGATAACAGCCTTCATACATGGCGTTGCCGCGCAGCATGGGGAACACATACTCTTTCACGAACGTTTCACGCAGGTCTTCGACGTAGACCTTCTTGACGCCCAGTGACTGGGCTTTGGCTTTGATGGCTTTCAGGTCTTCACCCTGGCCGAGGTCCGCGCAGAATGCGATGACTTCGGCGTCATAGGTTTCTTGCAGCCACTTCAAGATGACCGAGGTGTCGAGCCCGCCTGAATAGGCGAGGACAATCTTTTTGATCGGTTTGGGTTTCATGCCAGTTTCCGCCTATGCGTTGTGTGGTTTGCCGAGCAGCTGCAACAAAATCGCCTTCTGCATATGCAGCCGGTTTTCCGCTTGATCGATGACCACCGATTGCGGTCCATCGAGCACGTCCGCCGTGATTTCTTCACCGCGATGGGCCGGCAGGCAGTGCATCACGATGGCGTCCGGTTTGGCCCGTTGGAGCAGCCGGTGGTTCAGTTGATACGAGGCTAGGGCTTTCAGCCGCCGGGCCTGTTCCCGCTCGCGTCCCATGCTGATCCACACGTCGGTATAGACCACGTCCGCTTCCTTCACCGCAACGTGAGGATTCTCGAAAATTTCGATGGCGGCACCGGTCGATTCCGCTTCGATCCGTGCCCGGTCGATCACGTGCTGATCCGGCTGGTATCCGGCCGGGCATCCGACCGCCATCCGCATGCCCATCTTGGCGCCGGCTTCGATCAGGGAATTGGCGACATTGTTTCCGTCTCCCACATAGGCCACGGTGAGGCCTTTGAGCCGGCCCTTGAATTCTTGGATCGTCAACAGATCGGACAGGGCTTGGCAGGGGTGACTATGGTCGGTTAGCCCGTTGATGACCGGCATATCGGATGCCGTCGCCCATTCTTCGACGCTGGCATGGTCATAGGTCCGGATCACAATGCCATCCAGATAGCGGGACAACACCCGGGCGGTGTCCGGCACACTCTCGCCGCGCGACAGCTGAATGTCTCCCATGGCCAGAACCAAGGCGTGGCCGCCCAGTTGATTCATCCCGGCTTCGAACGACACCCTGGTGCGGGTCGAGGGTTTTTGAAACAGCAGCCCCAGCGTTTTCCCCGGCAGCAGCCAATGGGATATTCCCTTTTGCTGTTTGGTCTTCAGCGAAGCGGCCAGGCGCAGCAAGTCGTCGACTTGTTTGCGGGGCATCGCCGCGATGTCCAAGAGATCCTTGGCATAGCCTGATGCGCGGCGTGGTTGTCGGGTCTTGTGTGCCATCAATGATGCGGGTCCTTTTCTTCCCCGGCCCTCCGCGTGAAAATCGTCGTGAGCGTCTCAAGGAGTTTGTCGATCTCCTGTTGCGTAATGATGAGCGGCGGAACGAACCGCAACACGCGTTCACCGGCCGCGTTGATGATCACGCCACGCGCCAAACAGTCGGCCACGACGGTTTTGGCGTCGATGGTCAGCTCCATACCTTGGAGCAGGCCGATGCCCCGCACATCGCACACGACTTGAAATCGGTCTTTGCAATCGGCCAGGCCCTTTGCGAGATACTCGCCCATCCGTTTGGCCTGGTCCAAGACCGATCCTTCGAGTAATGCGCGGCACACGGCCAGCGCCGCGGCGCAAGCCAGGGGATTTCCCCCGAAGGTCGAGGCATGCGCTCCGGGCACAAAGGCCGAGGCCACTGATTCTTTTGCCAAACAGGCCCCGATAGGCACCCCGCCGGCCAACCCCTTGGCCAGCGTCATGATATCGGGCGTCACGCCCAACTGCTGATAGGCGAAGAGCGTCCCGGTCCGGCCCATGCCGGTCTGGACTTCGTCGAAGATGAGCAGAATATCTTTCTTTGTACAGAATTCGCGTAGGCGTTTGAGGTAGTCCCGGTCCGCGACGTACACGCCGCCTTCGCCCTGGACCGGTTCGAGCATGATCCCGGCTGTCCGTTCGTTGGCCAGGGCTTCGATCGTCGCAAAGTCGTTGAAGGACGCGTAGCCAAATCCCGGCATCAGCGGCTCGAAGCCCTTCTGCACCTTATCCTGTCCGGTGGCGGTAATCGTCGCGAGCGTCCGGCCATGGAACGAATTTTTCATCGTGATGATCTCGAACCGGTCTTCGCCGTACTTGGTGTGCGCATAGCGGCGCGCCAGTTTGATCGCGGCTTCGTTGGCCTCTGCGCCACTGTTGCAAAAGAACACCCGGTCGGCAAAGGAGTGCTCGACAAGGGTTTTTGCCAATTGGACTTGCGGTTCCGTGTAATAGAGATTGGAGGTATGGATGAGTTGGGCGGCTTGGCGTTGAATGGCCTGGACCAGATCCGGATGTCCATGTCCCAGGACATTGACGGCGATGCCACCGACGAAATCGAGATATTCCCGGCCTTCCAGGTCGTAGACTTTCGAGCCTCGTCCCCGCACGATCGAGATCGGCTGGCGAGCATAAGTCTGCATCAAATACTTGGCGGCGGCTTCTCGTAATTCTTCAGTGGGCATGGCACACGTACCGCATTGGAAAGGCAGGAAAATTAGCACAGGGTTGGTATGAAAGCAACCTGACGGAAGGAGGCGGAGTAAGGTGAGGGAAGTCCGATTTTCAGGTTGTTCCAAGGGTAGCGGCAATGTTTGGAAGATCGGTCATCTGCTTCAGCCCCGAGTGTGATAAGCTGCGGACGATGAAGTCGTGTAGCCGGTGTACCCAACTGAGTCCGGAAGATGCCAATTTCTGTCATCAGTGCGGCGCCGCGCTTGGCGCGGGCGCCGATACCGGTGACCATGGCCCCGCCGCCGCCCAAATGGAGGGATCCGCCGAACATCCTGCGTCCTCACCGATCCAGGATGAAGAGACTATCTGGCGCCAATTTATCGGTCCCAATGCCGACCGGTATCTGGAGACGTTCAAGAAGTTTTCATCGGACGGGCGCCCCAGATTTGCGCTGTCTTGGAATTGGCCGGCATTCTTGTTCATTTCATTTCTGTGGTTTCTGTACAGGAAGATGTATCTCCACGCCTTTGTCTATGCGGTCGGTCCCATGATTTCCACCTACCTGACGGGCGATTTCACCGCCGGCTTCATCTGGAGTGTCATGGCGGGCGCCACGGCGAACTATCTGTATTACTGGCATTGCCGAGAGCACATTGGAGAAATCAAGAAGCCGGGTGTGCTGAATCCGGCTGAGCAAGAGACGGCGCTCAAAGAATCAGGCGGTGTGCAATCGTACGTGATCTGGGTCGGTGCCGTGTTTTATCTGATCTTTCTCGTCACGCTTGCCAAAATGGTCCAGGAAGGTCCTCCGGATCCGGATCTGCGTCCGGCAAAACCGGAGCGATCGGCGGCGAGAACGAGTATGGAGGCATCCGGAGTCTGACAGGATCTGGTGGGTTTCTGGAGAGATAGTCGCATCATGTTTTGACGCCGCGATCCATTTTTCTTTGGGTGTGCGGATTATCATCGACTTGAGAGGAACAGGTGATGGCCCAGTTGATTCTGCTTCGTCACGGCGAATCGCAGTGGAATTTGGAAAACCGCTTTACCGGATGGGTGGACGTGCCGCTCTCCCCGCGTGGGACTCAAGAAGCAAAGGATGCGGGAGTCAAACTGAAGGGGTTCACCTTTGACCGGGCATTCACCTCTGTGTTGAGCCGTGCCAATGAAACCTTGCGGCTGGTCTTGGAGGCCGTCGATCAGACAGGCATTCCCATAGAAAAGGACAAGGCGCTGAACGAGCGGATGTACGGAGACCTGCAAGGATTGAACAAAGAGGAGACGGCAAAGAAGTACGGCGACGCCCAGGTCAAGATCTGGCGGCGCAGTTACGACGTGAGGCCGCCGGGCGGGGAAAGTTTAAAAGACACAGCCGAGCGGGTATTGCCGTACTACGAAGCCAGGATCAAGCCGTATCTGCTTAAAGGCGAGACGATTCTCATTGCCGCCCACGGTAACAGCCTGCGAGCGCTGGCGATGCAGTTGGAACAGCTGACAAAGGAACAGGTGTTGGAACTGAACATTCCGACCGGCGCGCCGTTGCTCTACGAGCTGGATCACAACGGGAAGGTGCTCTCACACCGGTATCTGTAACGAATCAGTGAATCAGTTTGTAGTTGTGAGTGTTGAATGTTCAGGTCGGCCCATAACTAAACACTCACAATTCACAACTCAACATTACCCAACCTCGTCCAGCAGTCGGCCGTATTCCGCCGCCGGAGCATAGTCGATCAACAGCACCAGCAACTTCTGCCGGTCTTCAGGAGGGACGAGCCCTAGGTCTTCGATCCGTGATGCGGCTTCGGCGCTGATCGCGATGTGGCTCATGCCTTCTTGATCCACCAACCGTCCGTACTCGGCTCGTCGTGTGTCCAATTCATTCCGGTACTCTTTCCAACTGCCGGCGCCAAGCCGCCCCGGTTGCCACCATGTGGCTTGGATCGTTTCCAGCAGTGTGGAGCTGATCGTTTCTCGATACTTCGCCGGGATATGGGCGTCGATGGCGGCCAAGATCCAATACAGATTCAACGACAAGATTTCCCGTGAAATCGCATGTGCCTCGGATTCAGAGACGGTGACCCCATACTCTTCGAGCTGCGGTGGAGCGATCGGCTGTGGCATGGCGTTGAACAAGGCGGATGCGGCTTGTGCAGGAGTCATGGCAGATGGTCAAACAGTCCGCTGTGTATTCAGCGAGTCGAAGAATACTGTAAGGCTCGCTCATTTCTCAAGCAGGGGCGTGGTTATCGTGGGTGCCGGGGGAGAGTCATGTGTCCTTGGGAGCGAGGGGTCACGCGGCTTTGGCGGGCTGCCAGCGGAGACCGGCGTTCAGAATTTCCTGCAGTAGGTTCTGATACTGGTAGCCGGCCTTTGCGGCCGAGTCGGCGAAGTCTTCATCGTGCGCGATTTGCGGGTTTGGATTGGCCTCCAAGACGTAGAGGTGTCCGTCGGCGTCCATCCGCAGATCGATCCGCGCATATCCATTGAGCCCGAGCGCCCGGTATACCCGTTTGGCTAAATGTTGGATTTCTTCCGTCTTGCCCTGCGGAAGGTTTCTGGCTTCCCGTGAGGTAATGCCGTACTTCATCTGGTACTTGCGGCTCCACTTGACCCGCTCGGTCGCGATCCGCCTGGCGTCGTCCGGGAGCTTGTCCATGATGAGTTCCCAGACCGGCAGCACTTGGAGGTGCCCGTTTCCGATCACGCCGACGTAGAATTCGCGGCCTTCGATGTAGCGTTCGATCAGCGCGCCGCTTCCGACACTGTGATGGATGAAGGCCACCCGCTCGCTCAACTTCTCGTCATCGCCCACGATCGAGGCCTGCGAGATGCCCAGCGATGCTTCTTCGCTGACCGACTTGACGATGAGCGGAAACATCAGACACTTGGGCCGCCGGACCACACGGCCGTGTGGGACTTCCGTGAACTCGGGGTAGGGGATGCGATGGAAGGACAGCACTTTCTTCGTGAGGACTTTGTCGCGCGCCAGCATCAGCCCGCGCGGGTTGCAGCCGGTATAAGGCACGTGCAGCAGTTCGAGGTACGACACCACATGCTGATCGTAGACCGCCACACCGTCGAATTCTTCGAGCAAATTGAAGGCGATATCAGGTTTCCATTCCTCGACGGCCTTGTGGATCACGCCTAAGTCGTTTTTGACGCCGAGCGGCCTGACGTCATGGCCCACTTCAGCGTGGTGACGACATCGTATTCGGTCCGCCATTCGGCGGTCTTTGGATCGCAGCCGGCGAGTTGCTCGGGTGGGACCAGATCTTCATGCATGAGGACGAGCACGCGCTGGCGTTTCATACGGCCACCCGGTGCCTTCCGCTCCGCAAGAAGTTCATCGTATGCACGGTCAATAGAATGGTGAAGTCGAGCTTTGCCTGGTCTTCTGCCACCGGGACGCGCAGGTCCAGTTCGCGGCAGCGGAGGATCATGCCTTCGAGGACCTGGTCGATCGTGTATTGGTACTCACCCGTCCAGGCGGCGACTTTCCGCCTGACTTCCCGCCGGAAACGATTGAGAAGGACTGCGGCTTTGGGTTTGTCCGTATGGGCCAGCGGGCTTGAGAACAAACGCTTGAGGTCAGGGTCATAGAGCGATTGTTGCTCGACCCCATAATGCCGGCGCTTCCACTCGTAGTGCTCCCGAAGTGTTTTCTTCAAGCCGGGCAGCGAGTCCACTTCTTCGCAGGTCGTCACGGGGGGAGGTGTGCCCGCGAGTTCTTTCATGAGCCCATCGACGTACCGGAGCTTTTTCTGGACCGGCCAGCCTCGGTACCGCTCTTCCCACGCCGAATTCGGCGTCAGCCAGACGGCAAATGTTTCGGCGAAGTCTTCGTCCGGATGACTTTGTGCGTACCATACATCCAGATGGTGGACGAAGCTTCTGCTGTAAGGCCGGGGCGAGTAGTACAGGGGATAGCGTTGAGACGATTTGCCGAAGATCTGCTGCCGGACTTTACGGCGCCGGATCTTGTAGGCGTTTTCAATCGCGTGGCCGGCTTCATGGCGCAGAATGCGCAGGCACCAGTCCGTCGTGCCTCCTTCCACTTCCAACATTTGTGCGAGTTCCAGTTTCGCCAGGCGGGGATGGGCGAGATAGAACGGCACGGCGATGCCGGGGACACCGTCGGGAGTAAACCACTCGTTCGAGAGCCAAAAATGGGGACGAAAAAGCAGCCCCCGTGCTTCCAATTCATGGTTCAGTTCGGCAATTGGCTGTTCGAGAAACCCTTCGCGAATTTCGACATGAAGCTCGCACATCGGCAGATCCAGCAGCGCTTCGTCTGACCACGAGGCCCACGCCGGTTCCTCTTGTCCCGTCGTAGGTGTTTTGAGAATATCCATCTCTTCGCGCCGCCTCAACAGCCGGATCTTGCCGTGGTTGTTTGCCCATAAGAAAATATAGCACGCGCGGCGTAAGACGCTGCCGGATGGAGTCGGCGTTGAGGGGGATGAAGACGCGGCAAGCAGAGAAACGGCCCGAAAGGGTCAAGGCCGCACGGCAAGACTTGTCGTAAGACTCACCGTCGACAGGCTGTCGTGCGAGCGGGTACAATCCCGCCCATGCATGTCCCTTCCACCCCACTCGCTCCGCTTCACAAACTGGACGAGGAAACTGAGAAACTGCAGACGCGGCTATGCCGGCTGGTAGGCCAGGCGATCGCCGACTACCGTCTCATCGAACACGGCGACAAGGTGATGGTGTGCCTGTCGGGCGGCAAAGACAGTTATGGCTTGCTGGATATCCTCCTCGTTTTGCAACGGCGCGCGCCGGTGAAGTTTGATGTGGTGGCCGTCAATCTCGATCAAAAGCAGCCCGGCTTCCCGGCCCATGTGCTGCCTGAGTATTTGACCGCCAGGGGCGTGGCATTCCACATCGAGACACGCGACACCTATTCGATTGTGAAGCGGCTGATTCCGGAGGGACAGACCACCTGCTCGTTGTGCTCACGCTTGCGGCGAGGCCATCTCTATCGTATCGCGTCGGAACTTGGCGCCACAAAAATCGCACTGGGCCATCACCGCGACGACATCGTTGAGACTCTGTTTCTGAACCTATTCTATACCGGCAAACTCAAAGCGATTCCACCGAAGCTGCGCTCGAAAGACGGTCGGCATCTCGTCATTCGTCCGCTGGCCTTTGTGAAAGAGGCGGATCTGGCGCGCTATGCCGAGCTGCGGGGATTTCCCATCATCCCCTGTGACCTCTGCGGCTCACAGGAAGATCTGAAGCGGAAAAAGGTGAAGGCTTGGCTCCGCGAATGGGAGCGAGAATCACCCGGTTGTTCCGACAGCATGGCCGCCGCGCTCACCAATGTCGCTCCGTCGCTGTTGATGGACCCCCGGCTGTTCGATTTCAAATCCCTCGAGTCGACGGCAGCCGTCCAACCAGAAGGCGATGTCTGGTTGGACGAGGAACCGGCCCTGCACCAGAATCTCAATATCTCGCTTCCTTCCATGTAGTCTCTCCCTCCTCTCTAAGTCTTTCGTCGCGTGCTCCCATTGGCAGAGCCTGCACGTTGTCCTTCGCTGAACGACTATGGAAGGAGGGTAGTCTGAGATTAGGGACGGGCAGGTAGCCTGTTGATTCTGCGACAAGTAGGATGGGGAAGAGCTAGTGAAATGCCCGTTGGGGTATTGAAAAAAGGCTCGCGAGACGGTTGTGGAGTGCTGGAAGGTCCCGCAGAATCTCAACTTTACCGTTCTCCAAGAGGTGCGCAAGGGCCTCCGTCCCTTGGCCTCCCATCGCCACAGGCCAGCGGAGTGCAATTCGTTGGAGCTGATGCAACAGCTGGCGCCCCGCTTCATCTGATTTACTCTCGGTTACAGAGAGAAGAACCAGGTCTGGCGTGATGCTTTCACAGAACGTTTGCAGATCTGTCAGAGGAAGATTCGAGCCTAAGTAATAGATATGGCAACCACGCGCCGCTGCAAGATAGGCCGCAGCTTGTGCCCCAATTTCATGAAATTCACCTTCGGGACAGGCAATGAGCACGCGAGGGCCGAACTCGTTCACCGGCAGCTGATTCATGACGGAGAAGAGTTTCTGCTGGATGACTTTCGTGACGTAATGTTCCACCGCGATGTTCCCCCGCCCTTCATGCCATAGCTCTCCCACCCGTCGCTGTAAGGGGAGGAGAATGCGCTGTATCGCCTCATCAAATGAAATGACGGCGACGGCTCCGTTAAGTTTTTGCTCAAAGCGGATTTTGTCCAGAGGATCAAGGCGCGAAACCAGTTCGTTGAGCAGGTTCTTGTGCGGGGTAAGCTCTTCCTGCTTCGGAGTTGAGATCATCCGCATTCGCTGAAGCAGTGACTCTCGTCCCTCATCTGCCAGTACGCCAATCGTGTGACCACGATCCAGCTCTTCTTTAAGGAACCGAAGCAGGGCTACGTCTTCATCGGTGTATTCCCGATAACGGTTGGCGCTCCGCAAAGGTTTGACAAGTCCATACCGCCTCTCCCAGACCCGTATCACGGCTTTTGAGAGGTCGGTCAGTTTCGCAACCCGATGAATTCTATGATTGTGCATTGGTAATTCGAATCGTATTATAATGTACAATGTTTGTCAAATATTTATTTTCATAACACTTGATACATTGGACAGACTGGTATATACATTAGACATAAAAGAAACAAACAGTGAACATACAAGAAGGAGTTCATCATGGCAGGAAAAATCCGCCAGTACGTAAGCGCATCGGGCGGCGCGCTACTTCTTGGCGCCTTTCTTATGGTTGGAGGGATCGCCGTGGTCTTCGGCGGGGAGCATGCTCTCTCGAGAACTGAGTTCTGCGTGAGCTGCCATTCCCAGACCTACCCCTATGAGGAGCTAAAAAAGTCTTCCCACTATGGGGCGCTAGGGGCGGATCCAGGCTGCAAGGATTGCCACGTCCCGCAAGGCCTGGGGAATTTCCATCTGGCCCTCTGGACCCACGTCTATG
This sequence comes from Nitrospira sp., assembly GCA_016873455.1. Lineage (GTDB taxonomy): Bacteria > Nitrospirota > Nitrospiria > Nitrospirales > Nitrospiraceae > Nitrospira_D. The sequence continues at coordinate 15,828 of VGXE01000047.1, forward strand.
ATGGGACAAGGGCAGTCCTCGCGGAGATGAAATATGACTATTCGACGATCGAAAAATTCAATGAGCGCCGCCAAATCATGGCCCATTACGCTCGTATGTCCTTAAAGAACTGGGATAGCGTCACTTGTCGAGAATGCCACAAGAATACCAAGCCACCCGGGGCCTCCGCGAAAGCCGCACATAAGAAGATGGAGACCGAAGGCGCCACCTGCATTGATTGCCATCAGAATCTCGTCCACAAGAAAGTCCCGGAGAGCGATCTCAATGCGAGTCGAGTTCAGGGTGTGATGGTCTTGAAGGAAGTGCAAAAAGAAAGTAAAGACGAGGATGAAGAGGACTAGTCTATTCCTTGTGACCCGTCCTGATTCAAAGTTAACATGACGTAATCCAATAGATCGTTACGTACCATCAGTTGTTCGGCACGTTGAGGTGGCAATAGGAGGTCGCGCATGAGTGGCAGGATGATCGCGCAATATATCGCGGTGTTGGTATCGGGCCTGGCTCTCTCGGGAGGGATCGACGCTTCGGCAGAACTCCTGCCGTTGGATCCAGTTCCAGCCGCGTATGCCAACAAACACATGCCGGCCGGCTGGTGGACGGATCCCAAGGTCATCGAGGAGGGCAAAAAGATTTATGTCGGTGAAGCCCACCCGCAAGTCTCCTGTACTGGTTGCCATGGCGAGGACGGTGAACCAGTCAGAAGCGGGGAGGGGGTTCGGAGTCTGAAAAATACGAAACGCTTCTCAGACAGCTACTGGTTCTGGCGTGTATCGGAAGGGATTCGAAAGACGCCAATGATGTCATATAAATCGCTCCTCTCAGAAGAGCAAATCTGGCAGGTCGTCGCATTCATGCATACCTTCTCGCATGGAGGGAAACCTGCCGCACACAAAGATTATGCGGGGGCCAAGCAAACGGAGAAGATCAAGCTCAAGAATGTGGCGCCGATGGTGCTCGTGCCAGCCGGGGACTTTACCATGGGGAGCAACGAAGGTAATGACGATGAAAAGCCCGAGCACAAGGTCTTTCTGAATGCGTATTATATCGATGTTCATGAAGTCACGGTCGGGCAATATGCGAAGTTTCTGGATGCTGTCAGCACATACCCTCCGGCGATGTGGTCGACGATGGACGAGCGCCCTCATCAGAACCGCCCGGTGGTCAATGTCGATTGGGAGGATGCGAACAACTATTGCAAGTGGGCCGGCAAGCGGCTGCCGACAGAAGCCGAATGGGAGAAGGCGGCACGGGGGACGGACGGGCGGATCTATCCGTGGGGCAATGATCCACCAGATCCAAGCCGAGCCAATTATGGGAAGGAAAAGGACAAGTGGAATAAGCATGAGGCCCTGGAACCGGTGGGGCAATTGAAACAAGGCAAGAGCCCCTACGGGGTCCATGACATGGCGGGTAATGTCTGGGAGTGGGTGAACGATTGGTATGACCCTGACTATTATGCGGCCAGTCCAGCACGAAACCCGCTGGGACCGAAAAGCGGCAAATTCAAGGTGATGCGGGGCGGCTCGTGGGACATGGCCCCCGAGAACCTGCGCTCTTCACGCCGGGACCTCAATACCCCATCGACGACCGACTCCGACTCACCGGCGTATCGCAACTTTAACAGCGGGTTCAGGTGTGCAAAGAATCCGTAGGCTTGAGGCCTTGGCTCTGTCAAGGCCGTCGGGGGTGCATTGATGGCCACCAGGACGTGGTCAAAAAGGAAGTTTCGGGGATGCATCTCAAGGCTCGTACAAAGCAGGACACGATGGTTGTGAAGGAGAGAAGAAAGGGGGTGGCTGACATACCGCTCCTGACCGATCAGGGCGGTCTCCCAACACTCACGGGTGAGCACATTGCTTATAGCTATCGTTGTTTTCACATAAAACCGAGGAGGTATCCCATGCGTTCCATCTCTAGACTGGTCGGTGCGATGTCTTGTGCTAGCTTGCTGTGCCTTGGTCTGTCCGGCACTGCGGCACTGGCTTCAGACGATAATATGCAACTTGGTCCGGCTGGCGAGCGCATAGGCGGTCAAGCCGGTCACAGGGCCGAGAAAGATAAACTGCAGGGCTTAGGAGATAAAGGTTCCGCTGCCAGGACAGGCGGTCAAGCTGGCACGAAAGGAGCTACAGATAAGCTGAAGGGCGTAAATGCTGACGATGCTGATCACAGAATGGGCGGTCAAGCCGGTCACAAGGGTGCTGAAGATATGCTGGAACGCCCCGCGAAAAAGTGACGTCGGTCATGTTCCGAGACAGGACGTGACTGCGTCGGCAAGTCATCTGACTGAGGATGGCCTCGTGCCATCCTCAGCTTCAGAAGAAGCGGCCAGTATGGCGGTCCGGTGCCCGGTCCTATCGACGGGGGTTTAATAAGTCTCATCTAACCTCTCTGAACAAAGGGGAACTGTATGTATATGACGGGACATAGTCTACGACTAGGTATTGTGCTGACGGGATTGTTCGCCTTGGTGATCACCACAGGTATGCCGCTCCAGTCAGCCTTCGGCGAAGGTGGGGCACGACGGGATGTTCTGCGGCTTGAACAGCAAAACCTCAAAGATGCCATCGAGCAAGCGACGCAAGCGGTGGACCACGGCAAGCAGGGTCATGCTGAGAAGCTGGTGACCCATGCCGAAGCCTCGCTGCAGCTGGCCCAGAGAGGAGGCGAGGGCCCGCATTTGGCAGAAGCGATTACCCATCTGAAAGAGGCGATTGAGCATGGTAAGGCTGGTCATGCCGACGTGGCCACGAAACATGCTGAAAGTGCCGTCAATCATCTCGCTCAAGGCAAGTACAAGTAACGGGTGAACGTCTATCAGAGGGGGCTCTGGAAATTCGGACAGTGTGGTAAGTGGTAGCCTGGCTTCACCCATGTCACCGAGGGGTGGCGAACCAGAGGAGCAAGGCGATGAAGAGAACGAGACGGAATCA
>VGXE01000048.1 GCA_016873455.1 Nitrospira sp.
ACGGCCAGACGCCGGACCAGGTGTACTATGACCATCTGACGACACGGCAGACCGCCGCGTAGTCAGCTATCCGCCAGGCGCCACTTAAGAATGGGCCGATACTGTCCAACCAACCGGAGCCACCTCTCCCCGTCTGACGATGCCTACCAAGTTCCTCTTCGAACGAGATAGTTCTCCGACACTTATTCGCTAGAATTATCCAGCAACCGTACAGTCCACCACAGTGTAACCGTGCTCGTTCTTGGCAAGAAATCTCCCGTCCTGGAGGCCACGTAGCGGGCCAATATGCTCACCCAAGTGCTGGGGGAGCTTCCCCGGTTCCCAGGACAGGAGCGCTTGCTTCTGGGCAGAGGGACCGTAGAAATACACATCGTTGCCACGGATTGAAAGCGCGGACACACCGTGGAGATCCTCCGGAAGCTCTTGAATCTCTTGCGCACAAGCTCGCGGATTCAGGAAAACAAGTTCGAATCCTGTGTACGCCGTGAATGCAATCCTATTCTGACCTATCGGACACGCAGCATAGCAGTCTGCGATATCGACAGCCTTTTCGCCAAACGCCGACTGATAGCCTCCAAGCAAAACGCCATCGAGATCGAAGAACGCAATACCTTCCTCAGCGGGTGAAATTCCACTGAAGATACCCTCATCAAAGTAGGTCACCACGATCACATCATCCAACACGATTACATCTTGAATCCCGTCTCCAACCGAGAAGGAGTGCAAGAGCTGTCCCTGCAATGAGAGGATAAAGCCACCGGGACCTGCTGGTAATGGTCTCCTGTCGACGAGCACGACACGATCAAAGCCGAGTGCACGCAGAATCGGATACCGGACAGGCTGATGCACGGGGAAGGACCGGCCACTTGAATCGGCCACGTGAAGCCCATCTGGCCATTGGAACAAGCCGATCCACGAACCATCTGGTCTCAAATCGAAGTCTTGAGCGCTCCCAAGCGATTTAGCAACTGAAGTGACACGCTCCAACACAGTTCCAACCCACCTTTTGCAATCCATTTAAATAATTCTGATTCAGTGCGATTTTAGAGGGGCACTCCGCTCAATTCAAACGCCCTCTTGTTTCCCTTTCAGAAGCCGAACGAATTGGAGGCTAATCTCATCTTGTACTGTGTCGTTTGCCATCACCTCTCCTCTTCACGGCGACATCTCTAGTGTTTGCGGAGAACCCCTTCTGACCTCCGGCCAAGACAGTTTCCAGAGGCATGCTTCGTACAATAGGCAGCAGACGTTGTTGTTCCACTGCAATACGGCCTCGAACGTGGAGATCGAGAACGGTTGCAAGATCAATGAGCGCGTTCAGCTCCCCACCGCTCAAACTGGTGATGCGACCGCCTCCATAGGAAATACCTGTGATACCTTCCTCATTTACTCGTTCAACACAATAGTTGGCGCGAGGAATATTTTCTTCGAACACGTTGATCGAATGGGCAACATGTTTGTCGCGATAAGCACGAAAATGTTCATGCGCTGCACGCTGCTCGACCGTAAGCCCCTTGAGATCAGCTTCACCAAGCCTCAACCGGACTCCGCCCATGAACGGTCGGCTATACATGACGACGGCTGCAATTGAGAGCGGTTCCATGAGCCCCCAGTTTGGATTTGGCCTGACCAATTCCTCAACTAGCAGCTGAGCGAATTCACGAGCGCGTTGCAAATCCCACAAAATTCCCGCGAGATCCGCGAGACTTCCAGCTTCAGGAATTTGAAGGTCTACCCATGTGTGAGTCGCCATGGCATTCACGCTTTCCAACTAGCGTGAATCTTGCTCAAAATAATATCGCGGCCCATCCACTGGAGCGCCCTACCGTTTTCCGTCGTAGCCTTGATCTTTCCATCGTTGCAGCAATTGAATGCGCTTCTGGAGCTGCTCGACCGTGGCTTGATCGACGCGGCTTCCCGTCCGCGCAATGAGCTCGGCGTTGAGGCGCCGATGATCGATCCCGCTGTTCCTGGCCACTGAACCCACCAGCAACCGGTGAAGATCACGCAGATCCTGCTTCCGCTCGTGCAGCGAGACCGGTGGGTCAGCGACGGCAGTGGCTGCCCCCTCCCCTTTCATCTCTTCCTCGCCGATCACGCTGTCCATCCTGGCCACGGCCATCAGCGGCATGTACTCATTGGCCGACACCGTGACGCGGCCGAAGAGATCCCGCTGCCCGGCCGGCATGACGTCTTCCAACACATGATCCCGCTCCGCCTTGATCTGCCTGGCGTAATGAGCCAGGACGGGATCTTTAGGCAAGTAGAGCCAGGCCCGTTGCGGCTTGGGCATCCCGTCCTGCATCCGGACGAACCGCCCGACCACCTGCCGAAAATACATTTCCGTCAGGACGTTCGTGCCGTACACGCCGACACGAAGACGCGGGATGTCCACGCCTTCGCTCACCATATTGACTGCGACCAGCCATTGCTGTTTCTTGTGCCCGGCAAACGCCTCGATCACGCGGGATGCCGCTGGATCGTCCGACACCGCGACTTCCGCTTTCACACCGGTGATGCGGCCGACAAGATCTGCCACCCAGCGGGCATGGTCTTGATCCATGCTCACGATCAGTCCCCCTGAGTCAGGCTGTTCTTCCTTGCGCAATCTGGTGAGCTGCGCATGGGCATCGGCAATGACCGGACCGAGCCACGTCTCTTGCAACAACGCCGTCTTCAACCGTTCCCGCTGCCGGTCGAACGTCAGGCCATCTTCAAACGTGGCGGTATGCTCACGGCCTTCAGAAAACCAGGTCAGCTCGCCCTCGTAACTGGGGAACACGATCGGACGGCACACCCCGTCGCCGATCGCGTCGGTATAGCTGTACGTGAAATCTGCTCGGCTCTCTCCCTGTTCGTATCGAATGAACGGGATCGGATTGTTGTCCGAACGAAAGGGCGTGCCGGACAGAATCAGCCGGAACACCGCCGGCTCGAACGCCGTTCGCAGCGCCTTGCCCCAGTCCTTGCCGTCACCAGCGTGATGCAACTCGTCGAGAATGACCAGGGTTTTTTTCCTCGCACAGGCTCGCTGAAAGGTCGCCGGAGCCAGACAGACCTGCTGATAGGTCACCACGGCGCCGTGAAAATCAGGCGCTTCCACGGCCTGTTCATTCGTCAACGCCGGATCAAGGTGCAGACCGATCTTGCCGGCGGCGTCCGACCATTGCCCGCGCAAGTGATTGGTCGGACACACCACCAACACCCTGATCGCAGCCCCTGCCGTCAGATAGTGATGTGCAACAGCCAGGGCAAAGCGCGTTTTCCCGGCGGCAGGCGTGGCCATCGCCAGAAAATCCTTGGTCGGATGGGCCCACACCGCCGATACGGCGCGGCGCTGCCAATCCCGAAGAGGCGCAGTCCAGGCGGGCAATATGTTCATAAGAGGTGCATAGAAACAAGGACGCTCAGCGAGGCAGGTAAATCCCGTTGGGAACAAGAGCATATAGCTGGTGGCATATAGCACGTGATCGGATCAACACATGTGCCCTCTGTTATTCTCCGGTCTCGTGCCATAAGCCATACGCCATAAGCTCTTTCCTTCAGATGAACGACGAGATACGAAACGGCAGGCTAATCCAGCCAGTCTTTCTCTTTGAGCTTTCTCGGCAGATACTTCTTGGTCAGATACTGGAAGTCCTTGTTCGCCAGCGCGTCGAGCTCGTACTTGAGCCCGCTCGTCAGCATCCGCTTGATCTCCGCCTGCCACGCCGGCTTGTTGAACCATTCGTAATTCATCAATTCTTTCGCGCGCGCGATGTCTTTGTCGTTCAGCTTGATGCCGACGTTGCGCGGCAACTCGTAGCGTTCGGGGTCGGCGCTCGACAAGCCGATGAACTTGGCTTTCGGAATCGCCATGCGCTGACTTTCAAACGCCAGATTGATCGAGCCTTGCTTGATGACGGAATAAATGTAATAGCCCCAGGGATCGTTGTCGACCAGCACATAGACGGGCAGCCGGTGTTCTTCATGAAGCCGTCTCGCCAACCGGCGAACACCGCGCGGAGGCTGGCCGTTACCCGTCAGCAACACACAGTTGTAGCGCCGCCAGAACTTATCTTCCGACAGCCGGTTCCATTGGGTGCCTTTTTCAACGAGCAGAACGAAGTCCGCCGTGCAGCGCCGGATCTCCAGATACTCCGGTTCCACGATCGAGGGCACCGAATAGCCGCCCTTGCCCAGCCTGGCACAATCCACGCGATCCCCGTCATCGCCGAACACGACCGGCCCGACGATGCTGCCGCTGTTTTCCGCGCGGACATGCAGCTCTTCCCGCAACGCAGAGAGCGAGACTTCCAGATCCTCGATCACCGGATCGGATTCGTCCTGCGTGTCAAAGGTGTTCTCATGAGAATCCTGGATGGTGTGTTTCGTCCGATAGTAAATTTCTCGAAGCGAGGTCGTCAGCTCCGCCCGCTGCAATTCCGACAGGGCATCCGCCACCAACACCGTCTGCATGAATTTCTTGGCCATCCCGACATTAAAAAATGACCGCGCTTGCTTCTTGCTTCCCATCTCGATCAAGCCCTTGCGTGCGTTGAACGAGACATTGGATAAGGCGCGAATCGGGATCTCGAGCGTCGGATCCTTCGACCGTTCCGCCGCCGCGATCACGACGTCGGCCAAGCCGATCAGCTTCTTTTCCACCGGAGTCGTCTTGTGTTGTTTGGTCGCCATAGCAATTACGTCTTTCCTCGCGGTCGAGAAACAGTGGACGGTTTGTGCGGTTTAGTCGGCTTGTTTGGTGCGTCGAACAGCGCCATCTGAGAGGCCTTTCCTTTAGACGGCTTGGCCTCTTTCTTTTGTACGCCAACCGGCTGCTTACCCTTGGTTTTGGTCTCTGTAGCCTTCGATGACTCACCACCACCAAGATCCGGCTCACCCGGCAGAGTCGATGCCGCCGCCTCAGCCCGCACCTGATGGGCCAGATCCACCTCGCCCTCGACCCCTTCTGCCGTCACGATGATGGAATGGGGCAAGCCTTCAGGCCCTCCGCCGGTCTTACCCAGCGCCTCGTCGGTCTTCAGTCCGCCGGTACGCGATGTGGCGATCTTCTGGAGCTGAGCCTTGAGTTTTTCTTTCGGCAGCGTGCCGCCCTTGAGACGATTGCAGGCCTCAACGACTTCCTCGATGTACAACTCAAAGATGTTTCTCCGTCGATATTCGCTCGCAGCCCGTTCACGACGGCGCAAAAATAATCCCAGCCGTCGGCCGCACTCGCGCAAGGCCAGCGTGATTTCCTTCTGGATTTCATCGTAGTCGGCGATCGCCTCTTTGGATTCGCTCGTGAAGGGCACCCAGACCGACGCCATGTGGACGAAAATCACCATCGGCCCACCCGGCAACGCACCGCGGGATTGCGTGACGCCGTAATTTTTCCACGTCGTACTCAGAACCGCTTTAAACGTCGAACAGGCGGACTGCTGGTAGAGCAACGGCACGCGGTTGGCGTAGCGGATCACGCGCGCGAGCTCCGAGTCTTCCTCCTCGTGTTCGCCCTCGGCCTTCGGCACAGCCGGTTGCTTTGGCTTGTTTTGGTCCTCCGGTCTGTTCCCGTAGGCGAGCCCGGCTTCGATGATGAACGGATTACCCCGATAGACCGCCGGTGGCCGGCTCACCGCCGTATAAAATTCGCCTTTGATCTGTTTGTAGAGACCGGAAAGAATCGCCTTCTCGCCGATCGGTGAAATGCAATTGGTCGGCGGCGCCATAATCTTCGTGTCTTGGATCGTCCGGTAGAACGTTTCGGCAGCGGACCCTTTGAGGTCCCGCGGCTTCGTATGCGCCGACACTTTCGCCGCCTTGCACATCTCGTCGGCGAGTTGCGGCGACACCCGGCAAAAATCGCTCGCCACAAATCCGGACAACGAATGGCTCTTCGTGTCTTGCAGCATCTTAAGGAACATGCCGAACTCGATGCCGTAGGGATGGGGCTTGATCTCGCGCGGGGACGGCGGCAACTCATGATACGTCCGGGGATAGCCTTTCGCCTCCCCTTCCGGCGTGTGATAGGTCAGCTTCACGTGGGGATTGGCGATGGACGTTTGCTCGAGCCATTCGTCTACCGACGCCCGGCCTTTCTGGTATTTTCCTTCGACTTCAAGCGTGACCTGCGTACCGCGCGGTTGGGCCCACTCGATCTGCTTATTTTCATGGACCAGCGGCTCGTTCTTCTTCGTATCGATCTGCACTTCAAAAAAATGCGCGGCGGATTTTGGACCGATGCGAGAAATGATCTGCACCGGCTTGCCGGTCGTGAGCTGGCCATACATACCAGCGGCGGAAATGCCGATCCCCTGCTGGCCCCGGCTCATGCGCATCCGGTGAAACTTGGAACCGTAGAGCAGCTTGGCGAAAATACGCGGAATCTGCTGGCGGACGATCCCCGGCCCGTTGTCGGTCACCGTGACACGGAATCTCGTTGCCTGGCTGGCCGGCGGCACAGTGCCATTGGTCGGCACCACGTCCAGCCGCACCGTGACATCGGGCAGAATGCCGGCCTCTTCGCAGGCGTCCAGCGCATTGTCCACGGCTTCTTTCACGCAGGTGAGCAACGCCTTGCGCGGATTGTCGAACCCAAGCAGGTGCCGGTTTTTCGTGAAAAATTCCGCGACGGAGATTTCCCGTTGCCGCGCGCCCATTTCGACTGCCGTCACTTGTGATGCCAGCTTGGCGGCTTTCTTCGGGACAGGCGAATCCGACTCGGATTTGGCCGTCACAGGAATCGTTATCGCAGACGTTGTCGATTGTTTCTTAGCCATTCGTCCTCACAGCGCAATGGAACAAAAAATCGCGCGGCATTCTACACAGAATGGGCGTCGGAGGAAACCCTGGATGACATTTTCCTGAGTAGTAGAGAAAGAACTGCGCCGCAGAGGAGGATTTAGGGTGGGAGGAGCACGCACCTAACCGAGGACGATTAGGTACGGCGGAGATCTTGGGAGGAGTTTAGGCTTCCCAGTACAAGCTGGTCCTGCACACCGTCCTCACGCTCGATCCCCTTATGAACCATATTCCCTCGGGGCGTTAACTCCCCCCACGAAAGCTACGATAGACCTCGTCCTGCATCGAGTCAAGCGATCCGTTGTGTTGTCCCACGCGGTACGCGCCGATTGAAATCACGAGGTGACGGCACTATGATGCCGCCCGATGATCACCGGCGGCCTTACCCAAACAGACAGGTTATTCTTCCGTCCCGTCTTCTTGGCCATTTTCCTCGCCATGCAATTCACTACCGGATGCTCATCCCTGGACAGCCTGTTGACCAGCCTCGGATACCGGCATCACAATGAGTTCGATCAATTAGTGGAACAGGCCACCTACGCCCTTCAGACAACGGCTCCCGGATACAGCTCGAACCAGGCGAATCGATTGTCGGAGGCCGTGCATGAGCTCAACTTCGCGGGGCTGATCGCACTGCTTGCGGGAAAGTCTTTCGTGGAGCCACCAGGAGCAGACGCGCTTGGGACTGTGGCCGCCACCGTCCATGAAGAAATCGGCGCTCCTCCTTCGATCGACCGTCAGCGCATCACGGTTCTGTTGAGACACGCGTTTCGGAAGCTGAAGCGGCCAAGCGATATCGAGATGGATCCTGCCGTGAGGCAGAAAATTCTCGAGACAGGCCTGAAACATCTGTCGGACCGAGCTGTAGTTCCCCATGCCAATACAGAGGAGATCGCAGAAATCATTCGCCTCCTGGAAACAGGCGCCTTCGTGGGGGATGCATCAGACCTCACGCAAGCCGTCTATGGAGGGATTCAGAATATCCCTCCTGACGCCTTGGGAATGCTCCGGGACCCAGGTTTAGCGCACTGGCCGGTGGACACACTCCGCGCACTCTGCCGAGATGCAGGTTCCTCTTCGACAGCGCCTGGGACGACCCCGATTCTTCAAGAGACACTTGGAGAATTCCAAGCACTTCCTCCTGCCGGCAGAACGGCTGCGCTACTAAGAGCGATATTGGCCCGTGAGAACCGGACGGTTCGTCTCGCGCTGATTCTCTATGCCCGATCCCATGGCATCTCCGAAATCGACGACGACGCGATCGACAAGGTTGTGCTGGCCTTGGACCCCGCGCATCCGGACCTGCGCCCGCTATTGCTGGAAGCCGCGGAGAGGTTACGAGCCAAATACGGACCTGGCCAGGCGTCGATCGTAGTCCGCCGATTACGATAGTGATGAAGATCCGTATCAGCGTGAGGAGGTTGGGAAGTCCTCCCGATCAGTTTGGTATCGCCGAGTGCCTGGCTATAACGGTCTTCGTCCCTGCCGACATTCTTATGGACAGACGGTGGTGTGGTACACAACTCGCTGTTTCCAAATGAAACTGGGCTGAATCTCACCGAGACGGTACGTTTTTTGCGGGGACGACATGTGCAACCAAGGCGTAATTGACGCTGGTATCGGTGATGGGCTAATGTGGCCATATCACGACACGTTCATGCGTTCCCCTGGGTGTCCATCAATTCAAGGAGGTACGCTATGCTGGCTGGCCGGTTAGTGCGGCTCATCGAGAAAAATTCCGAGCGCCTTTCCCTCGAACTCAGCGAAAAGGTCTGGAACTCTCCTCGCTGCAGCGACCTGCACAAGGTTCCGCCAGATGAACTCAAAGTGCGCACCCGTGAGATTTACCAAAACTTGAATAGCTGGCTCATGGACATGACTGAGCTGGAAATTGAGATACGCTATACGGACTTGGGCGTACGACGCGCTGGGCAAGGCGTCGCCTTCAGCCACTTTCTGTGGGCGATTACCGCCACCAGAGAACATATGGTGGCGTTCGTCAAGCGCGAGGGCTTTTCAGATAGCCCGCTGGAATTGCAAGGTGAACTTGAGCTGATGCACATTCTTTCTCAATTCTTCGATCGGGCCTTGTATTACGCCGCCATGGGGTATGAGCGCGAACGCTCTCGCATCGGTGGAAACCTCCGTCGACGCAAGGAAGATCATCAGAAGATACGATAGCACCATCACTGAGAGGGAGGGGGATTGCTCTTACCCGCGATCCTCTTCCTACAACCTCCGATCCCATTGTACGTATCTCCATTCCGCACTCCCCTCGAATTCAGGACGACTCGATCGTCCACACACAACGCGATCGACCGATGCTATTTCGCATGCGCATCTCAATCATTATCCCAGCCTTTAATGAAGAGCGCCTGATCGGCCGCTGCGTGGAATCTGTCTTTGCTTCACTCGCTGACCACACCAAGCCAGGGCTCACAGCGGAGGTCATCGTCGTCGACAATAATTCGACGGACAGGACCGGCCAGTTGGCCCAACAAGCCGGCGCCCGTGTCGTGTTCGAACCGATCAACCAAATCGGCCGGGCTCGCAATACCGGAGCGGCAGCAGCAACAGGAAACTGGTTGCTCTTCCTGGATGCCGACAGCCTGCTGAGTCCAGAACTGCTGTCGGACATCCTGGCGATGATCGAGGCCGGGAAACACGTCGGCTGCGGGAGCACGCTCGCCATGGAGGGATTGCCCTGGTGGGCGAACGGGATTTTTCACCTCTGGAGAGGAATGTCGGTCCTATTCGGATGGGCTGCCGGCGCGCTGATTGTCTGCCGCCACGACGCCTTCCGTGAGGTCGGGGGATTCCCCCAGGACCTGTATGCCCTCGAAGAAATCCATCTCAGCAAACGGCTCAAAGCCTGGGGACGGCAGCGCGATCTTCGATTCATCATTTTGTCAAAGCATCCGCTGGAAACGTCCTCGCGCAAAGTGACACTCTATTCGCCAGGGGAAATTGCCTCGCAAATTCTCCGCGTCTTCCTCCAGCGGCGACGGACCCTGCGCGACAAGACGCTCTTGTCCGTCTGGTATGACGGACGGCGGTAGGCTCTCAGCCACCTGCGCGCTTCATTGACTTCACCTGACCCGCCCTCCTAGAATTCACCCATGGCCTCTTCCTTCGTTCATCTCCATCTCCACACCCAATTCAGCCTCCTCGACGGCGCCAACCAGATCGGACCATTGGTGCAGCAAGTGAAGGCCTTCGGCCAGCCGGCCGTGGCCATGACCGACCACGGCAACATGTTCGGGGCCGTTGAGTTCTACCGGAAAGCCAAGGATGCCGGCATTAAGCCCATCATCGGCTGTGAGGCCTATATGGCGATGGGGAGCCGCCATGCGAAGAAAGACAGCGGCTTGGCGCACAACGACTACTATCACCTGATTCTGCTCGCCAGAAACCTGACCGGCTATCAAAACTTGATCAAACTTGTTAGTAAAGGATACCTTGAAGGATTCTATTATAAGCCACGAATTGACAAGGAACTTCTCAAGGAGCACCACGAGGGCATTATCGCCCTGTCCGGCTGCCTCAGCGGTGAGATTCCCTACCTGATCGGGCAAAAAGATATGGCCGGAGCCCTGGCCGTAGCCGGAGAATTTCAGGAAATTTTCGGCAGGGATCATTTCTACTTGGAGGTGCAGGCCAACGGTCTCGACCACCAACGCGTCGCCAATGCCGGACTGATGGAGATTCACAAGAAACTGGGCATCCCGCTCGCCGGAACGAACGACTGCCACTACCTCAAGAAGGATGACGCCCGCCCCCATGAGCTGATGCTCTGCCTTCAGACCGGCAAAACCGTGAGCGATCCCAATCGGATGAAGTTCGATACGGATCAGCTGTACGTGAAATCGACGGAAGAAATCGCTCCGGCGTTCGCGGAATTTCCCGGCGCGGTCAACAACACCTGCCGCATCGCCGACCATTGCGATTTAGAGCTGGCCCTCAACAAGACCCATCTTCCGCAATACAGAGTTCCCGCGGAGTTCACAGACCGCGAGGCCTACCTGGAACATCTGGCCGTCGCCGGATTGAAAGAGCGGCTCAAGGAGCGGCCCAGCAATAAACCATCCGCCCTGTACGAACAGCGCTTGCGCGAAGAGCTGATGGTCATCTGTTCCATGGGATTCGCCGGCTATTTCCTGATTGTGTGGGACATCATTCGATTCGCGCGGTCGCGGAACATCCCGGTCGGGCCCGGCCGTGGGTCCGCCGCCGGCAGCCTGGTGGCCTATGCCTTGCGCATCACGGACCTCGACCCGCTTGAATACACCCTGCTGTTTGAGCGCTTCCTCAATCCGGAACGTGTGTCCTTGCCGGATATCGACATGGACTTTTGCATGGATCGGCGTGGAGAAGTCATTGCCTACGTGGTGGACAAGTACGGCGCCGACCATGTCGCGCAGATCATTACGTTCGGGACACTCGGCGCCAAAGCCGCCATCCGCGACGTGGGCCGCGTGCTGGAATTGCCCTATGCGGAGGCGGACAAGGTCGCCAAGCTGGTGCCGAATCAGCTGAATATCACCCTGCAAGAGGCCCTCGATCAGGAACCCCGCCTGCGCGAACTGGTCGCCACAGATGCGAAGGTCAAGGAACTCATGGAGATCGCGCAGTCGCTGGAGGGCTTAGCCCGCCACGCCTCGACCCACGCGGCCGGCGTGGTGATTTCCGAGGGGCCATTGACCGATCATGTGCCGCTCTACAAGGGCGCCAACGACGAAATCGTCACGCAATATTCGATGGGGGACGTCGAGAAGATCGGCTTGGTGAAATTCGACTTCCTCGGCCTCAAGACATTGACGATGATCCGGCGGGCGGAAACTTTGATCAATGAGGACCGCCACGGGAAGGCGCCGCTGGTCGTCGATCAACTTCCATTCGACGATCACAAGACGTTTGCCCTCCTCTCCTCCGGAAAAACCACCGGGATTTTCCAGCTCGAAAGCTCGGGGATGCGCGACCTGCTCGCCGGCTTCAAGCCGGACCGGTTTGAAGACATTATCGCCATCATCGCCCTCTACCGTCCCGGCCCGATGGATCTGATTCCCGATTTCATCAAGCGGAAACAGGGCAAGGTCCCCATCACCTACGAAACGCCGGAGTTGGAGCCGATCCTCAAAGACACCTACGGCGTCATCGTCTATCAGGAACAGGTCATGGCGATCGCCAACAAAGTGGCCGGGTTTTCGCTTGGACAAGCCGACATCCTCCGGCGAGCCATGGGGAAGAAGAAGCCGGAAGAAATGGAAAAACTCCGCCTCAAATTCATCGACGGCGCGAAACACAAACACATTCCCGACAAGAAAGCCGAAAAACTCTACGAGCTGATCCAGAAGTTCGCCGGCTACGGGTTTAACAAGTCGCACGCCGCCGCCTATGCCGTCCTCTGCTACCAGACCGCCTACTTGAAGTCCCATTACCCGACCGAATTCATGGCAGCCCTCATGACGACGGACATGGGGAACACCGACAAGATCATGGGATACTTCACAGAATGCCGAGATCTTGGCATTAAAGTGCTCGGACCGGACGTCAATGCCAGCCAGAAAAACTTCGCCGTCGTCGAGGGCGCCATTCGATTCGGCTTGGCGGCGATCAAGAACGTCGGCGAAGGCGCCGTTGAGTCCACCGTGGCGATCCGCCATGAGAACGGCCCGTTCACCTCGTTTTTCGAGTTCTGCCGGCGGGTCGATCTCCACAAGGTGAATAAACGCATGCTCGAAGGCTTGATCAAGGCGGGCGCCTTCGATTCGACCGGCGCCAAGCGGGCCCAATTGATGGCCGTCCTCGACCAGGCTATCGAAGACGGTGCCGCCGCACAACGAGAGCGGGAACTCGGGCAAACCAGCATCTTTGCCGAGGAACTGTCCGGCCCTGACACACCGGCCGCCCCACCGCTTCCACCGCTTGCGGAATGGGACCAGACCCAGCGACTCAAATATGAGCGCGAATTGACCGGCTTTTATATTTCCGCCCATCCGTTGAGCCGGTATGAAACCACAATCGGCGCCCTTTCCACCGCCACCACCACCAGCCTCCCGGACTGCCCAGAGGGCAAAGAGGTCAAACTGTGCGGCATCATCGCCTCGGTCAAATCGATGCTGACTAAGAAGGGCGATCGGATGGCCTATGTGACCCTCGAAGACTTGCAAGGCACGGCCGAGATCATCGTCTTCCCCGATCTGTTCAAAACGGCCGGGGATCTCGTGGCTCCGGAACAGCTGGTTCGCATGACCGGGACCATCGATCGGGGCGACAAGGGCACCAAACTTCGCGGCAGCAAGATTGAACCCCTGGCTGACGTCCAGAAGCAGGCGGTGAAACGGGTGCAGATCCGGTTGGCCGACCGGCCCGACGTCCCAGACCAGCTCCTCCGCCTGCGCGATATTTTTCAACGACATCCGGGCGGAACGACAGTTCATCTCACATTTCAATTGGATACAGCGCTGGAAGCCGAAACGGCGCCTCTTCCCAACTGGACCGTGTCACCCAGCGAACATTTTGTCTCCGACATTGAAGAAGTGCTAGGCAAAGGGGTCCTGTCTTTGTTATCTTAGGCGGGCAATTTGAAGGGCCGGGGGCGGCCGGCGTTCCCTCCCGTCACGAGGTCTATGCGCGATTACCTTGAGTTTGAACAGCCCATCCGCGAGATCGAAGAAAAGATCGAGAAGCTGTCCGCCGCAGCCGTAGGCGGAAAAGTCTCAGCACAAAACGACCTCAGAAAACTCCGCGCCAAGCTCGCGGAAGTCGAACACGAACTCTATCAGCATCTGACCCCCTGGCAGCGGACGCAGCTCGCCCGCCACCCCCAACGCCCCAGCACGCTCGACTATATCGGTGAATTATGCCGGGACTTCCTGGAATTTCATGGGGACCGGTCGTTCGGCGACGACCGAGCTATCGTCGGAGGCTTCGCCCGGTTTAACGACCGCACCGTGATGATCATCGGGCATCAAAAGGGGAAGACGCTCAAAGAGCGCATGCAGCGCAATTTCGGCATGCCCAACCCGGAAGGCTACCGGAAAGCCCTTCGCCTGATGAAACTGGCGGAAAAATTCAACCGGCCGATCATCACCTTCATCGATACCCCCGGAGCCTATCCCGGAATCGGAGCGGAAGAGCGCGGGCAGGCGGAGGCCATCGCGAGAAATCTGCTCGTGATGTCACGCTTGACCGTCCCAATCATTTCCGTCGTCATCGGCGAAGGCGGCAGCGGCGGGGCATTGGCGCTGGGTGTGTCGGACCGCGTCTTAATGCTGGAACATTCCGTTTACTCGGTGATTTCGCCGGAAGGCTGCGCGGCCATTCTCTGGGATAATCCGCAAAAAGTTCAGGATGCCGCCTCCGCACTGAAGATGACGGCGAAGGATCTCCTGGAGTTCGGTGTCATTGACGACATCGTACCAGAGCCGATTGGCGGCGCCCATCGAGAGCCCAAAGCCGTTTGCACCCTGGTCGGGAAGTCCTTGACGAATCAGCTCTTCGACCTGGCCGATCTGTCCGTGGAGCAACTCCTTGCCGCCCGTGACCAGAAGTATCGAAAGATCGGCGCGGTCGGCGGACAGCCGCACGCGTAATCCTCGCAACCCCTTCCCCTCAGTCGTTATGCAGCCAACAGTCCGGCCTGAACCAACCGCCGTTGGATCGCGGCAAGAATGCCGGCCGTGAGCGCCGGACGGAAGGGATCGAACACCGGATCCCCCAGATACCGATCAAGTGTCCGTGGAAGTTTTCGCCACCAGGCTTTGGCTGAGGCAATCGCTTGGATGGCCATAGCCCGGTCGCCGGAGAGAATTTTGCCGATTTCCCGCTCAAAAAATCCGACGTGCCGCCGCTCATCGTCAAGAATGGCCGAAAGATCAGGACGCAACTCGGCCAACAACAGGGCGAACTCCAGCCCCAGCGCTTCGTAGCCGAACAACTGCACGGCCAACGCGGGCCATTGCCGCGGAACAGACGGCAACCGGTCTCGCTCGGCCGACCGATGGCCCAACAACGTCTCAAACTGCGCCAGGTGCTTGCGTTCATCCGCTTCGTGCCGGCGGAGAAATGTGTGGACATTCGCCGGCACGTCCTGCAGTTGCGATGCCCGCACGGCCCACAGCGCCATCGCTTCGGCTTTGAGAAACCGTTCCAACAGGGCAGATTCACAGGAAAGCGGCAAGCGGAGCGGATTGGGAGCCTGCGGCATGATGACCATGGTGGGCCGCATGGTACGCGAATCATTCCGCCTTGTCCAAATGAAGCGCGCCCAAGAAAAATGTGGGCACCTATTGCCAGAATCGATCACTGCTGAGACACTACGCACAGCGACTACCGAACCGATGTACGGCCGGGCCTGGCCGCCGCGCATCACTTCCTCAATGAGGGCGACACGCATGAGACATCCTGCTGTACCATCACCGTCGAGCATCACGCCTGGGATTTCGGCTTGCCTGCTTGTCGGCGCGATCCTGGCCGCATCCGGTTGTGTCAGCCAGCGTGCCTATGAACAAGCCCGGGCCGAGGCGGATGAACTCAACCGCACACTCGACGCAACACGCGCTGACCTCCAAGAGCTCGACCATCATATTGCCCGGCTACAGGTTGCCAACCAAACCGAAGAGGCTCTCGCCACAGAATTGCGCACGGCGCTCCAACGGGAAGCAGAGATGTTGCCAGTGCTGAGACAGCGGGCAAGCGATCGGCTCATGTCACTGCAAGCGCAGGTGGTGACGCTCGTCAACCAAAGCCGTATGCTGACCCGGCAGGTTTCAGATGTGAAGCAGCAACACACCTCCCTCAAGGTGCTCGCCTCGCAATACAAACAGGAGCTCGAACAAGCCCGGTCAATGCCGGAACCAATCCCCGTTGAGGCCCCGATGCCGGCGGTTGCGCCACCTGTTGCAACCGAACCGCTTTCCGCTCCCGTAGCGGCACCGGCTCCGATCACGCCGCCTCAACAGATGGCACAAGTCACCCCGGTCACACCGGTAAAGCCACAGGCTCTGCCTCGCCCCATCCCAACACCACCGGCACCAGTCGACGAAACCTGGTTTGACATGGTCATGGGCTGGCTGGTTGGCGTCTGGGATTGGATTACGGGGCTGTTCTCGTAGCTGAAACTGGTCTCGCACGACCTTCACGCACCCAGGCAACCGCTCCCACGCCGGCGATACGGCCTGTTGCCAGACAGGCGGTCAGGAGATAGCCTCCGGTCGGGGCTTCCCAATCGAGCATTTCCCCTGCGCTGAACACACCAGGCAGTCTGCGAATCATCAGCCGCTCGTCTAATTCCTCGAACGGCACCCCTCCCGCTGTACTGATCGCTTCCGCTAAGGGACGCGGAGAGACCAGCCGCAACGGCAGCGATTTGATCGCCGCCGCTAGCAGAACCGGATCTGCAAACTCTTCCTTGGAAAGCACTTCCCGGAGTAACCCGGCTTTCACACCGATGATGCCCGCACGGCGAGCAAGCTGTGTGGCTATCGTCTGCTTGCCGCGAGGACGCGACAGATCCTTGCTCAGCCGTCGGATCTCGCGATCCGGAGCAAGATCGAGACGAAGTGTGGCCACCCCCTTCGCGGCAATCACGTCACGCAAGCCGGCCGATACCGCATAAATCACCCCACCTTCAACCCCCGATTCGGTGATGATGAATTCACCGCGCCGCCGAATCACGACATCGTCGACAGTTTTTGCAACGACTCCCACGGATTTCACCGGATGTCCGGCATACTTCGTTCGAAAATGGTCGGTCCACCTCACATTGAACCCGCAATTCGCAGGTTGGAGCGGTGCGATCGGCACCCGCCGCTCATTGAGAATTGGGACCCACGCGGCATCAGAGCCGAGCTTCGGCCAACTTCCGCCTCCCAAGGCAAGGATCACCGCATCGACAGTGACTGATCGTTCGCCTGCCGGGGTCAGGAATCGCAGTGATCCCTGTGCGTCCCATCCCAACCAACGATGCCGCACATGGAATCGGACGCCGGATGAGCGTAAGCGACGCAACCACGCGCGCAGCAGTGGAGCGGCTTTGAAGTCTATAGGGAAAATGCGGCCGGATGTCCCGACGAATGTTCCAATGCCGAGAGCTCTTGCCCACTCACGAATTTCGTGTGGCCCGAACGACTGAATGAAGGGAGCAAGCCGGGCCCGACGTGCTCCATAGCGGGAGAGAAAGGGGTCGATCGGTTCCGAGTGCGTGAGATTCAATCCACCCTTGCCGGCCAGCAAAAACTTGCGGCCGACCGACGCTATCGCGTCATAAAGATCCACCTCCGCTCCGGCGCTGCTCGCAGCCTCCGCGGCCATCAGTCCGGCAGGACCACCGCCGACGATTGCAATCTTCATGGACAAGCCTTGGATTCACCAGTCATGCAGGTGTTGCAGCTGTTATCGCGCACCTCGTAGTCCGCGACTCCTCCGCGCCGGTCCAGTTGAATGACGCAGCACTGGTCCAACATGTGCTTCAATTGTTTCCGCCCACGCTGCACACGAGATTTCATGCCGGACAATGAGATGCCCATCTGCTTGGCCGCGGCTTGTTGCGTCAATCCCTCAATCTCCACCAACATAATCGCGTCCCGATAATCCTGGGATAACCGTTCGATCATCGGGCGAAGACACCCGGCGAGTTCCGACCCGGAATCGCCTGACTCCTCTTGAAGTTCGCCACTGAACGCTTCGATGTCGGCGGACAACCCGGCGGGAATCTCATGTCGCCGCCCCGGTTTCCGATAGTAGTCGATGGTTGCATTTCTCGTGACTTGATAGATCCATGAGACGATCCGGCGGGGATCATTCACGCTATCCAGTTGACGATGGACACGCACAAACACCTCTTGCAGCACATCCTCGGCATGGGACTGGTCTGAGACTCGTTTGGCGATGAAGGCGAGGAGGCTATCATGCATCTCTTGCCAAAGCTCTTCGATCTTGATCGTCATGACAGCCTCTCCCCCTCCGACCTCCCTACGGTACTGTGTCGGCTTACGCACCGCAAGTGGCCGGCTCATGAGCGCCTGTATTCTTCGGCACGCAGCAACCTGTTTGCCTCAGTGATCCTGTCACCGCCAGTTGTTCATGGACCGTGAAGATCTCCCAGGCATTGCCGTCCGGATCGGTAAACCACAGCTTATCCTGCCTGGCGAAACAGCAAGCAATGTTATCTTCGACTTTCTGAAGAATGCCCTCCCGTTGCAACCGGGCTTTCCACTCGGCGATGTCCTCGACCGTCTCGACCTCGATACCCAAATGATCCACGGCACTCACTTCCCCGGTAGAAGACACGAGCGAAAAGTTCAGTGCGGGAGTCTTGAGGTCGAACTTGGCATAGTCGGCGACCTGTTTCTGCGGTGACACTCCGAATACCTTTTCATAGAACGCAACCGACTTAGGGAAGGTCTGATTAATTCACGTGGGTTCTGCCCCGATTTTACGGACACCTCACTTAAGGCCCATAATGGGCCAGGAGGGGTGTCATGAGAGCACGACGGAAGTTTTCAGTGGAGTACAAACGTGAAGCGGTGGCCATGCTCGACGCACCCGGGGTAACGGTGAGTCAAATCGCCGCCGACTTGGGCATCGGGGCTGGTCTGTTGGGACGCTGGCG
>VGXE01000049.1 GCA_016873455.1 Nitrospira sp.
ATCCTGACCCGTCGAAGCTCTTTGTGTCGGGAATCCATGGTGATCCAGGTACGCCGCTGTTGCGGGCCTATCTTGGTGATCCCATCTTGGTACGCGCGTTGGTCGGATCGGCCAACGAAGTCCATACCTGGCACGTGACCGGCCATTGGTTCCCGATGGAGCGGTACGCGAAAGACGCCATGCCGCGCAGCACGGTCCATCTGGTGATCGGTGAACGCTACGATCCGGCAATCCCAGCGGCGGGTGGGCCGCAAAAGCAGGCCGGAGATTATCTCTACTATAGCGGCCGGGCTTCCCACTTTGCAGAAGGCAGCTGGGGGATCTTCAGGGTTTTCGATGAACTGCAGGGGGATCTGAAGCCCTTGCCGAGTCGCGAGCAGATTCAAAAATCCGCACCGTCAATCTGTCCGGCTGATGCCCCGGTCAAGAGCTTCAATGTCTCGGCCGTGGACCAGCAGATCCGGTACCACGATGGGGCACCGGGTGTGATGGAAGTCGATCTTGAACGGAAGATGGTGTTTGGAAACGAGCAAGGCAAGATGTATGTGCTCGACGGAGATCGTGGAAAGGTCAAGGCCGGTGAATTGACACCGAGTCCGCTGACCTTGCACGTCAACGTTGGGGATTGTGTGAAGATCAACCTGAAGAATGAGATGGCGAAGGAACGAGCCGGGTTCCACGTCGATATGATGGCGTTTGATCCGAAAGAATCGTTCGGCGCCAATGTCGGCAACAATCCCGGTGATCAGACAATCGGGCCTGGACAGAGCAAGACATACACCTACTATGCTCATCCAGAGTACGGGGAATTGGCAGCTCTCATCCAGGACTGGGGGAACGTTGTCGAGAATCCCCGGAACGGTCTGTTCGGGTCGATCATCATCGGTCCGAAGGGATCTACGTATCGCGACCCTGTGACGGGCGACGATATCACCCTGAAGAGCAGTTGGCGTGCCGATGTGCTGGTCGATCGGACCATCTCTGGAAACGAGAATCGCAAGAACTACCGCGACTTCTCACTGATGTTCCAAGATGAGGACAACATCGTCGGCGTGAGCTTCATGCCCTACATTCAACAAGTGGCAGGGATCACGGCTGTGAATTACCGGTCGGAACCCACTGCCTGGCGAATGGAAAAGGGCTGTGACGTCTCGGAGATCTTCAGCTGCGTGAAGGCCGGCGAAGTGCCTGCGACTCCGCTGTTACAGGCCCATGTCGGGGATCCGGTGGCCATTCACGTGTTGGGTGCATTCAGCGAGCAGGTACAGCTGTTCACCATTGATGGTCATGAATGGCCGCATGAACCCTACATGCAGGGTGCGGACCAAGTCAGCACGATGGAGTTCGGTGGGTCGGAGATCATCAATGCGCACCTCACTGGTGGGGCAGGTGGTCCGAACAAGATCGCCGGTGACTACATCTGGAAGAACCAGCGTCCGGCCTTCGCCAACGCCGGTCAGTGGGGCTTATTCAAAGTCCTTCCAATCGGAGACCAGCGCATTAAGTCCTTAATGCCGCAGGTTCCGGCAACCAAGACGGCGGAAGGCCAGATGGACGAAGGTATGGTGTCGACGACTTCGTTCACTGCACAGTAGTGTATCCGATGGCGGTGTCTCCTCTAGGGAGGCACCGCCATTGCGGCCCAGCATTGTGGCAACCATCTTTCACTTCTTCCCCTCTATCCATGATAGTCAGACCATGACGCGTTGCCTCCCACTCCTGGCAACGGGCCTGTTGATCGGATTGATCGGCGCCGGGAGTCCTGTTTCGATTTCAGCGGGTGAAGTCGCCTCTCTCCCGCCTGTGAGTCGGGTTGAAGTGGTGCTTGCCAAGGAATATCGGGATCAAGTGGCCGTGCTCAAGGAGGAGTTCGGCCAGGTGGGGTTGTCCAACGTCCATTTCCAATTTGCCAACTGGGGAAAGCCTCCGCAAAATATTGGGTTAGGGCGGGATGTGCCGGCCGACAAGGCAAGAGAAGCCATTAGGCTCGCGCTCAAGTACAATCTGGGAGTCAGCATCCTGCTCCCGGAACGCTTGTTTCCTCCAAGATTTATTACGATTGCTTCATCCAATTACGATGACACGGTGGAATATCCCATCGATCAGGCTTCGCTTGTCAAACTGCAGGATCCCGACTTGAGCACCGAGGCGTTCCACCGTCTCTATCGGGAACTGACGTCCATTCCGCTGGCGCCCAAGGGCCGCAATCTCGGAAGGCCCTATTGATGACGATCAAGCGGGCGAGCATCCGCTGCACGATTCCGGTCATCTACGGGTTCGGCACCAGCGGGCTCACGGCATTCTGATCCCGTCCGGGCTGATAGGTCTTCAGCATCTGCATGACCGGCTGCATCAGGCGGGCATCGTCCGCGAGTGGCACCTTAACCCGCACCCCGCGCCCTTCGTTGTGGCCAAGCGACATGATGTGGTGCTCGATCATCTCGCCCTGCTTATCGTCCCGGTAGGTGAAGGTCAGTTGCTTCGCCGGGAACCCGGCCAGCGAGAGGTCCTGATCCGCTTTCCATGTCACCGCAATCGATTTCTTGCCGTAGAGTTCCGTCATGATGCGGCGGTGAGCCGAAACGAACTCATCGAGGGTCTGCCGGCCGTCCTGACTCTTTCCCGCCACGATATTCATGTGGCCGGACAGGGCGACCAGACTATGCTCGATCGGCGTCGCAATCGTGACTCCGGCTCCATCCGGCAGGGGATTACCGAGACGCCAGTCGCCGGGATACCGGACGGAGAATCCGTACCGGGCGTTCGTGTAGAGTTTCCATCCCCGCTCCTCCGATTCGGACGAAGCCGACAGCGCCGTGTGGGGGCTCACGAAGAACTGCGTCGCCAGAACCAGGAACAGCATCATCTGGATCATCACACCCTCACATCTTCATAATGGCCGATGCGCGTTCTGCGTCACCGGTGAGTGTCCTGCGCGGATCTGGCACAACGGAATCCGATCGTCGCGGCACGTCGATCCGGTGACGCTCCGCCTCTGGTGGCCGTCCGCAGCAGCACCGGCTCACTTTTCCACGATCCTCCGCGCACGACCTTGTATCGGCCGGTTGCGGGCCCGTGAGGATCACGGTCCGGCATCGTCGCATAATAATCGATCCCGAACCAGTCGTTGACCCACTCGGCGGCATTCCCCGCCATATGGTGGAGGCCATAGGGGCTGCGGCCCTTCTCTCCGTGGTCGACGAAGGCAACAATGGGAATCTCGTGGACGTGATATTGTCCGAACTTCGCGAATTCGGGCGCGGGCGGTTGCTGTCCCCAAGGAAAGAGAAGGCCGCCTTCTCCCCGCGCGGCCTTCTCCCACTCTGCTTCGGTCGGCAGCCGTTTCCCCTGTGCCAGGCAAAACGCAGACGCCTCTGCCCAGGTCACATAGAGTGCCGGCCAGCGGGCCAGGGTCTCCGGCCGTGCCGCATGGACGACAGTCATGTGCTCAATTAACTTCCGGACTTCATCCGGGAGAGGATGCTGATGCCGCTGGAGCCACAAGAGATACTCTCCCAGACTGGCTTCGTCGCGGTCGATCTCGAATCGGCCAAGCACGACGCGGCGTTGTGGTTGCTCGGTGTCGTCGTATTGCGTCGCCATGCTGAAGGATCCGCCGCTCGTGCGGGCTGTTCCCATGAGAAAGGGGCCTTCTGGAACGCCCACCATCGGGGAACTGCGGGCCAGCGCGGCGATCTGTTCAACCGGCCCAGATTCAGACGGAGGTGCGGCGATGACAGGCGTCGGCCCTAAACTCATATACGAGTCAAGGATCACGGCTAACAGGAGCAGACACAGGGCGTTGCGGTCTCGGCGCGGCATGACGTTCTGTACCTATCTTGCAGGCGAAGAGTCAATGGCTGAGACCGGAATGGTTGATGGTCCATGGTGAATGTGTACTGAACAGTCACGCGAGCGACGTACCCTCCCTCATTAACAAGGTATTTTTCCGTCGAGATCGATTATGATGCTGCACCATGTATATCGCGCTTGTCACCGTCCATATCCTGGCAGCCATGGTCTGGGTCGGAGGCATGCTGTTTCTGTCCCTTGTCCTGGCTCCGTTGGTCAGAAGCAGGAAGGCCGTGCCGGAATTCATGGCGTTGTTTCGATCCGCGGCCTTGCGATTCCGAGTCGTCGCATGGGCAGCCATTGGGATGCTACTCATCACCGGTCCCTTGCTGCTGTCGGAGCGGGGGATTGCACTGACCGCACCGTCCTCATGGCCGGACCTCGTCCGATTGAAACTTGCACTGGTCGGGGTACTGCTCGTGCTGACGGTCTTGCACGACCTTGTCTTGGGGCCACGGATCAGTCATGCCGTGGCCATCCCACAAGCGTCACGCACGGCCTGGGATCATCTCGCCGTTCGGACCGCCCGCTGGTTGCCGCGGGTCTCGCTGCTCCTTGCGCTGGCCGTAGTCATCGCGGCGGCGGTGTTGGCTCGGTCCTAGCCACTTTCTTCAGGAACACTTCGACGAACGTTATGCATTGCTGTTCCCCGCGAGATACGAACGACGCTTTACGAGATACGCGCGCAGGGCGCTACGGTGTCTTTGCGCAGCGAAACCCGTAGCCGAAGTGCCGATTCATGGGTTGCGCATTGAATCGGTGCGCGGACCGCAAAAAGTCGGACACGTACAGCCAGGACCCTCCACGAACGACTTTCTCCTCGCCCTTGGCCGGTCCGATGGGGTTCTTGTCCGGACCCTGCTTGTACGAATCAAGTCCGTACCAATCAAACACCCATTCCCAGGCATTCCCGGCCATGTCATAGATCCCGTAGGGGCTCTTCCCCGCCTCGAATGAGCCAACCGGCGATAAGGCCAGGTGGTCGTCCCAGTCTTTTCGCCCGTAATTCGCGTGGAGTCTGGTCGGCGCTTCGTTGCCCCACGGATAGATTCGTCCGTCTGTTCCTCGTGCCGCCTTTTCCCATTCCGCCTCGGTCGGCAGGCGCTTGCCGGCCCATTTACAGTAATTGACGGCGTCCTCCCAGCTCACATTCACGACCGGGCGCCGCTGATGGCGCGACTGATTCATGGTGCTCCAGTCCGGAGGCTCCTCCATTTCCGTTGCGTCCAAGTATTTCGCGTACTGTCCGACCGTCACTTCGAATTTGTCCATGTAGAAGGCATTGAGGTAGATCTGCCGGACGGGCTTTTCGTCCTCGCCAAGCGAGCTTCCTCTGGCGAACGTTCCCGCCGGGACCAGGACCATCGGCATCTCGAACGTATCGGTCTCCCCTCCGGACGCCGGCTTCTTCGATGAGGCGGATCGTGAATGCGGAAGTTTCGCCTGTAGCTGGTGATAGAGGGTCTGTTGGTCGGTCGTGAGGCCAAGTTCATGGGCACTGTCCATGGCCTCCTCGGCCTGCTTGATTTTTCCGCTGGCAATCAGGCCCTTCGCTTCGTTCAGGGTCCGCCAGACCGTCATTTCTTCACGCAGCCGATACACCTTCCCTTTGGTCTTGGGTAATTTGGTCTTGGGTAAGTAGGACTTCGTCGGTCCGGATTTGGCATCCAGATCGAACGCGGTATCATAATGCTCTTCCGCACAAGCCCAGGCTTCCAAGGCGCGACAGGCTTCACCAAGGTAAAAATGAGCTTGAATGTTGGACGGATCTTTCAGGATGCCTGCTTCAAGCGTGGTGCGTGCTTCCGCATACTGCTTGTTCTTCAACAGGCTCTCGCCCTTGGCCACATCCTGATCCCCGGCCCCAGCCGCCTGTGTCACAATGGGGATGACGGTCGTTCCTACCCCCACGATGAGACCCAACCAGATCGACACCCCTCGCCGCTGCTTCATGAACACGTCCCTCCCATTGTGACTGCTTGAAGCCTTGATGGATCAACTTAGTGAAAAAGCACCTCTTGGACCAGAGCCAGCGCAATTCACATGCCCGGTCCCTGAGAGGGCTAACCTATGACAAACCCTAGGTGTATTCGACGATTCTTCGAGTTGAACGGGAATAATCAGTCTGATGCTCCTGAGCGATGTGGATAAATGCGACAGACATGCTTTTCAGCCTGTCCCGGAATGCTACAGTAATGGTTGTACCGAGACCTGTAAGGCGGGTGGATCGATCGCCTGTGTCCGGTATTGCGAGGAGATTTGCTCGATTCAACTGGTTCCCTCTTTGCAGTTTGGTGTAAACCATCAGCACGAGAAGGAGTGGGTACGTGGGTCAGATTGAGGCAGCGGGAGGTGCCTTCTTCCATCCTGGCGGCGGTTCGATCGTAGCGATCAACGGCGGGTCGTCAACGCTCAAGTTTGCCCTCTTTCGCGCGGGTGACGTTCCGGTCCGTGAGTTGTCGGGGCTGATCGATCGCATCGGGTCGTCGCACGCCACGTTCACATGGAAGCACGACCGCACCGGACACGGCGATCATCGGCGGCTGGACATTCCCAATCATGCGGCCTGTCTCGATCCGCTCATGGCCTGTGTCGACGGTGTGGCACACGAGCCGCTTCGCGCAATCGGGCACCGGGTGGTGCATGGCGGTCGGCAGTTTCGTGAACCGCACCTGGTGACACCGGTGGTTATGGAAGAGCTGCAGCGATTGAGTCCTTACGATCCGGAACATCTTCCGGCTGAGATCGCATTGATCGAGGCCTGTGCGCGGCGATACCCCCGTCTCCCGCAAGTTGCCTGTTTCGATACGGCCTTTCATCACCACATGCCGACGGTCGCCCGTCTCCTGGCGATCCCGAGGCGCTATGAGAAGCTGGGGGTTCAGCGATACGGATTTCACGGTTTGTCGTACTCGTTTCTGATGAAAGAACTGGCCAGAATCGGAAAGCCGGGCGAGGCCGATGGACGCGTGATTCTGGCCCATCTTGGAAACGGCGCAAGTATGGCGGCGGTCAAAGGCGGACAGCCGATCGAGACGACGATGGGCTTCACTCCGGCATCCGGCCTGCCGATGAGCCGCCGGTCGGGCGACCTCGATCCGGGGCTTGTTTCCTATCTGGCCCGAACAGAAGGCATGAGCGCGGAGCGGTTCCACAAGATGGTCAATACCGAATCAGGTTTACTCGGCCTCTCCGAAATGAGTTCCGATATGCGGGATCTTCTCAAGGAAGAACGGAATGATCCACGAGCGGCGGAAGCGGTCGCGTTCTTCTGTTATCAGGCGAGAAAAGCCGTCGGGTCGCTGGCCGCGGCCCTGGGCGGATTGGATACCCTGGTGTTCAGCGCGGGGATCGGTGAGCGTGCGCCCGTCATTCGCGCGCGCATCTGCGACGGCCTGGAATTTCTCGGCATTGAGCTGGACGACGCGCGCAATCAGGCGAATGCTGCGGTGATATCGAAAGACGGGAGTCCCGTCACGGTTCGTGTGATGCATACGGATGAAGAACGCGAGATTGCGGAGTCGGTCATCCAAGTGTTGAGCCAGGAACATACCGGTCGGGGAGGGGCATGATGCGAAAACGGACACGGATGGTCAGTCCGGATCTGCTTCAGAAAGTGGACGCCTACTGGCGGGCGGCCAACTATCTGTCGGTCGGACAAATCTATCTCTATGACAATCCGCTCTTGCGCAAGCCGTTGGCGCGGGCCCACATCAAGCCGCGTCTGCTGGGCCATTGGGGCACGACGCCGGGCTTGAATTTCATCTACGCCCATCTGAACCGAATCATCAACGAACACGATCTCAACATGCTCTATATCACGGGGCCCGGTCATGGAGGTCCCGGGCTTGTGGCGAACGCCTATCTGGAAGGCACCTACAGCGAAGTCTATCCGAATGTCTCGCAGGACGAGCAGGGGATGAAACGGCTGTTCAAGCAGTTCTCGTTCCCCGGCGGCATTCCCAGTCACGTGGCGCCGGAGACTCCGGGGTCCATTCACGAAGGCGGTGAGTTGGGGTACGCGCTCTCCCATGCCTATGGGGCGGCTTTCGACAATCCGGACCTGATCGTGGCCTGTGTCATCGGCGACGGCGAGGCGGAGACCGGCCCGCTCGCGACGAGCTGGCATTCCAACAAATTTCTTAACCCGGGTACCGACGGCGCGGTTCTCCCCATCCTTCATTTGAACGGCTACAAGATCGCCAATCCGACGGTCTTCGCTCGCATCAGCCGCGAGGAACTCGATCACCTCTTACGCGGCTACGGCCATCTGCCTTACTTTGTCGAGGGCAACGATCCTCGGACCATGCATCGGCTCATGGCCGCGGCGCTCGATGCCGTTGTGAAGGACATTCAACGGATTCAGACCGACGCGCGGGGAAACGGGGACACGCACAGGCCGCTCTGGCCCATGATCGTCCTCCGGACTCCCAAAGGCTGGACCTGTCCGGCACAGATCGACGGCAAACGGGCCGAGGATTCCTGGCGATCCCATCAAGTCCCGATGGGTGATATGGACAAGCCGGCCCATGTCAAGATTCTTGAACGGTGGATGAAAAGCTACAAGCCGGAAGAGCTGTTCGATGCCTCGGGACGATTCAAGCCCGAGCTCGCCGAGCTGGCGCCCAGGGGCGACCGGCGCATGAGCGCCAATCCCCATGCGAACGGCGGTCTTCTCTTGAAAGATTTGCGCCTGCCGGATTTCCGTCGGTACGCCGTGGCCGTGAAACAACCGGGCGCCGTCGATGCCGAGGCGACCCGCGTCATGGGGACGTTCCTGCGGGACACGATGAAACTCAACATGGACAGCCGCAACTTCCGCCTCTTCAGCCCCGACGAGAACAATTCCAATCGCTGGCAGGATGTTCTGGAGGTCACCAACCGCGCCTGGATGGCGGATCGCTATCCGTACGACGACCGCCTGGCGCCGGACGGCCGGGTGATGGAGATGCTGAGTGAACACCAGTGCCAGGGGTGGCTGGAGGGGTATCTCTTGACGGGCCGGCACGGATTCTTCTCCTGCTACGAAGCGTTCATCCACATTGTCGACTCGATGTTCAATCAACATGCCAAGTGGCTGAAGGTCTGCGGCCACATTCCCTGGCGGCGGCCGATCGCCTCGCTCAATTATTTGTTGTCCTCCCACGTCTGGAGGCAGGACCACAATGGGTTCAGTCATCAGGATCCCGGTTTTATCGATCATGTGGTCAACAAGAAAGCCGAAGTGATCCGGGTCTATCTGCCGCCTGATGCGAATACCCTTCTCTACGTCACCGACCACTGCTTGCGCAGCCGGAATCATGTGAACGTCATCGTGGCGGGCAAACAGTCGGCGCCGCAATGGCTCGACATGGACGCCGCGGTGAAGCATTGCACGGCCGGCATCGGCATCTGGGAATGGGCCAGCAATGATCGGCGCAGCGAACCGGACGTGGTGCTGGCCTGCTGCGGGGATGTGCCGACGATGGAAACACTGGCCGCGGTGTCCTTCATGAGGACCTATCTGCCGGATGTGAAAGTGCGTGTGATCAATGTGGTCGATCTGATGAAGCTTCAACCGCCCAACGAACACCCGAACGGACTGTCCGACAAAGAGTTCGACTCCCTGTTCACGACGGACAAGCCGATCATCTTCGCCTTTCACGGGTACCCGTGGCTGATTCACCGGCTGACCTACCGGCGGACCAATCACAAGAATCTCCATGTGCGTGGCTATAAGGAAGAGGGAACGACCACGACGCCGTTCGACATGGCGGTCATGAACGATCTCGACCGGTTCCATCTGGTCGCCGATGTCATCGACCGAATCCCCCTGCGCGGCTCGCGGGCCGACTATGCCAAACAGGCCCTTCGCGACACACGCATCGAGCACAAACACTACATCGCCGAATACGGGGAAGACATGCCGGAGATCCGGAACTGGCGATGGACCTCGGGGCGGGGGCGGAATACACGGCGCCGTTCGGGATAGCCGGACCCCGTTATGAGAATCGCAGAAGCAGGCCTGCCTGCCGAAGCTTCGGCGCAGGCAGGTCCGGCGATCGAACAGGATTGTAGGGAGTGAGAAGCATCTGCAGAGGTCGCCATGCCCATGATGAAGCGGGCGGCGGGGCGAGCATTCTTGGTTGACTGGACGGTGTGAGAGCGACAGCGCGCTATGAACGGACTACGCGTCGGAGTGCCGAAGGAAACCGCTCCTGGAGAGACACTGGTCGCGCTGGCGCCGTCGCACGTGCCGCTGCTTGCGAAGGCCGGCCTTGAGGTGTCGATCGAATCGGGCGCGGGGGAGGCGGCGGGTTTCGAGGACGACGCCTACCGGTCGAAGGGAGCGCGCGTCGTCGCCGAACGTGACGCGTTGTTCGGTGCGGCTCAGATCCTCCTCCAGGTCAGAACCCCGGGCGCGAATCCGGAGAAGGGCCGCGACGACCTGGCCCTGCTCCGTCCCGATCACACAGTCATCGGATTGGCCGATCCCTTGGGAAATCCACGGGCTTCATGGGAACTGGCGGCGCGGGGCGTGACCTTGCTGGCGTTGGAGTTGCTGCCGCGGATTGCGCGCGCGCAGAGCATGGACGTGCTCTCCTCGCTCGCCACCATCGTGGGATACAAAGCCGTGCTCTTGGCGGCCGGTGCATTGCCGAAATTGTTTCCCATGCTGACGACCGCCGCCGGGACCATCGCGCCGGCCCGCGTGTTGGTGATCGGCGCCGGTGTGGCTGGGTTGCAGGCGATCGCAACGGCTCGTCGTCTGGGCGCGGCCGTGTCGGCATACGATGTGCGGCTGACCGCGAAGGAGGACATTCGCAGTGTCGGGGCCAAGGCCGTCGAGTTTCCTGTTGAGGCACAGGAAGTGGAAGGAGCAAGTGGCTATGCCAGGGCGTTGGACGAAGCGGCCCTCGAACGGCAGCGCGAAGGACTGACTCCGGTTGTCGCGGCCAGCGATGTCGTGATCACGACGGCATCGGTGCCGGGCCGCAGGGCGCCGCGGCTGATCACCGGCGGCATGGTTGCGCGGATGAGCAGGGGCTCGGTAGTGGTGGATGCAGCCGCGGATCGCGGCGGGAATTGCGAACTGACCCGTCCGAATGAGACGGTGATCCAATGGGGCGTGACCGTGCTGGGGCCCACCAATCTGCCCGGTACCGTCCCGACGCATGCGAGCCAGCTCTATGGAAGGAATCTCGCCAACCTGCTGATCCATCTGTGCAAGGACGGCCGTCCGCGCTTCGAATCCGACGATGACATCGTGCGCGAGATTCTGGTCACGCGAGACGGAGACGTGGCGCATCCACGGGTGAGGGCATTGCTGGGGAACAGCGAAGAGGGCACGGCGAATCGCTGATAGCCGGACGTTGTTCTCCGAGTGTGCGCCGTTGTCTCTTCGAGGTCCGGTGAAAGGAGAACAGAATGGACACCTTCATCGCGGGCTTGACGATTTTCGTGCTGGCGCTGTTCGCCGGCTTCGAGATCATCACCAAAGTGCCGCCGACGCTGCATACGCCGCTGATGTCGGGCGCCAATGCCATATCCGGCATCACGATCGTCGGCGCCTTGCTGGCCGCCGGATCGGAGCGGGACGCGATATCGAGCTGGTTGGGACTGGCCGCCATCCTGTTTGCGACGGTCAACGTGGTGGGCGGTTTTCTCGTGACGCATCGCATGCTGAGCATGTTCCGGCGGCCATCGAGAAAGGATTCATGAGTTCGGTCTTCATCAATCTCGGGTATCTGGGCGCGTCGGCGCTTTTCGTCGCGGGTCTGAAGGGACTGGCGCATCCGAGGAGCGCGCCGCGCGGGAATTTGATGGGCGCCACGGGCATGCTGATCGCCGTGGCGATGACGTTGCTCGACCGGCGCATCGTGAGCTTCCAGGCCATTGCCGTCACGCTGGCGGTGGGGGCGGCCATCGGCGCGACGTTGGCCGTGAAGATACGGATGACCGCGATGCCTCAACTGGTGGCATTGCTGAACGGCTTGGGAGGCGGCGCGTCCGTCTTCGTGGCCGGGGTTGGTCTCTTGGAGTTCAGAGACACGGCGGTTCCCGGGCTCAGCCATTTCACCGTGGCCGCGGTGGCCTCAGGGGTCATCGGCGCCGTGACGTTTTGGGGAAGCCTCGTGGCGTTCGCCAAATTGCAGGAGCTGATTACGGACGGCTCGATTCGGTTTCCCGGCCAGCAGCTTGTCAATCTCATCCTGGCGGCGGCGGCCGGAGGACTTGCACTGTGGCTGGTGCTCACGCCGGAACCGCATACGGCCTATTGGCTCGTCGTCGCCGTGTCGTCGATGCTCGGACTCTTGCTCGTCCTGCCGGTGGGCGGTGCGGACATGCCGGTGGTCATCGCGTTGCTCAATTCCTGTTCCGGCCTGGCGGCGGCGGCAACGGGCTTCGTGCTGGACAACAATGTGCTCATCATCGCCGGCTCGCTGGTGGGAGCCTCCGGCTTTATCCTCACGCAGATCATGTGCCGGGCGATGAACCGCTCGCTAGTCGATGTGATGGCGGGGGGAACGACGGCCGCGCCCCGCGACAATCGGGCCGAGGACATCTACAAGGGACGGGTCAAAGCCGGCTCGCCGGAGGAAGTCGCGCTGCTTTTCGATGCCGCGCGCCGGGTCGTGATCGTCCCGGGATTCGGGATGGCCGTGTCTCAGGCCCAGCATGTCGTGGCGCAGCTCGCGGCGCTGTTGCGTTCGCGCGGCGTCGAGGTCGAGTTCGCCGTCCATCCGGTCGCCGGCCGCATGCCGGGCCATATGAACGTGTTGCTGGCGGAGGCCAACGTGCCCTATGATTTGCTGAAAGATCTCGATGAAAGCAATTCGTCGTTCGATCGCACGGACGTGGCGCTCGTGATCGGCGCCAATGACGTGGTGAATCCGGCCGCGAGGACCGATCCCGCCAGTCCGATTGCCGGCATGCCGATCCTCGACGTGGACAAGTCCGCCACGGTCGTCGTCGTCAAGCGAAGCCTGAGCCCGGGCTTCGCCGGGATTCCGAATCCGCTTTTTGCGGACGGCAAGACGATCATGCTGTTCGGAGACGGTCGAGAAATGGTACAAGCCATCATGAAGGCCCTCAAGGAAGGGTGAGCGAGGCCGCAACGCGCAGGAGTCTGGACAGTGTAAACCCCAACCATCCTATTTGACGATGCCACGATCACGCAAAGCCGCCCCTTGCATCTTGTTGCCGACGGACTTCCAACAGCCGGCTCGACGGGCGTTCAACTACGGGCTTGCTCTGGCGCGCCTGCTCGGACTCCGCCTGGAACTTCTCCACGTCATCAAAACCCCGTCTGACGGCCCCGGCCTTCGGCCGGACACTCGCTACGCACGTGCGCTGCGAACATCGGCCCTGCTTGAGCTCGGACGTTTGGCGCGGATCGCAAAGGAAGCGGGCGTACAGGCGGAGCCTCTATTGGATTTCGGCGTTCCCGATGAGTGCATCCTGCGCCGCATGGAACAGAAGCCGGTGGACGTTCTGGTCACGGGCACCGAAGGACGAACCGGCTGGGATCGACTGCGCTTGGGCAGCACCGCGCACACGCTGGTTCGCCGGGCGAACTGTCCGGTGCTGGCCGTCCATGGAGGGGTGGCGGGGGATGTCGTCCGCCATACCGCGACTGTGAGGTTTGCCCGGATGCTGTTGGCTACCGATTTCTCGGCCTGTGCGGACGAAGCTCTGCATGCTGTGTCACGGCTGGCCGCACTCGCGGGCGCCGGTGTGCGGGTCGTGCACGTACATTCAACGGAGGACGGCAAGCCGCACATGCAGCAGAAAATGGACCGGGTGATCCAAGCCCTCCGGGACCGGGGTATTGAGGCGGACGGTACGTGCCGACCGGGCAATCCGGTCGAGGCGATCTTGGAGGAGGCGAGCCGGTGGGAAGCCGACCTCGTCGCGGTCGGCACGCAAGGCCGTCGAGGACTCTCCCGCTTGTTGTTGGGTAGTGTTGCGGAAGGCGTCCTGAGACGGGCGGGATGTCCGGTTCTGGTCGTCAGATTCGCTGCGACACTCCTCAACAGAGAGAATCAATCAGGGCGGGGCCGCCGAAGCTGATGGATTTCACCATCGAACAGCTCTTGCTCGGGGCCTCCATCTTGCTGTTACTGAGCGTGCTCTCCAGCACGGCATCAGGCCGATTGGGCGTGCCCGCGTTGCTCCTGTTCCTGGCCGTCGGAATGCTTGCCGGCTCCGACGGTCCGGGAGGCATTCACTTCGACAATCCATTGATGGCCCAATCGTTCGGGGTCGTCGCGCTTGTCTTCATCCTGTTCGCCGGGGGTCTGGATACCGAGTGGGCCAGCGTTCGATCGCAACTCGGGCGAGGCGTGGTGCTGTCGACGGTGGGCGTGGTCATTACGGCCGGCCTGGTCGGCCTGTTCGCGACAACGGTCGTCGGGTTCTCATGGTTGGAGGGCCTGCTGATCGGTGCCATTGTCTCTTCGACCGATGCCGCCGCCGTATTCGCCGTGATGCGATCACGAGCGGTCAGCCTGCGCAACCCGTTGAAGCCGTTGCTCGAACTCGAATCAGGCAGTAACGACCCGATGGCGGTCTTTCTCACGATCGGGCTGATCAGTTTGATTACGGGAACGTCGACATCGGTGATCGACCTGGTTCCCATGTTCATTCGGCAAATGGTCGTCGGCGCGGCCATCGGGTACGGGACAGGTAAGCTGATGGTGGCGCTGATCAACCGGTTGCGGCTTGAATATGACGGGCTCTATCCGGTGCTGACCCTGTCCTTGGTCCTTCTCACCTATAGCGGCAGCAGCTGGCTGGGCGGGAACGGGTTTCTCGCGGTCTATCTGGCCGGGTTGATGATGGGGAACCGAGATTTTATCCATAAGCGCAGCCTGCTGCGGTTCCATGACGGGCTTGCCTGGCTGATGCAAATCGCGATGTTCCTGGCGCTTGGCTTGCAGGTATACCCCTCACAACTCGTCCCTGTTGCGGGGGTTGGACTCTTCTTTGCCCTGTTTTTGATGATATGCGCCAGGCCCATCGCCGTCTTTCTGACGCTGGCGTTCACCGGGCTCAGCGTCAGGGAAAAGACGATGATCGCCTGGGTCGGTTTGCGCGGAGCCGTGCCGATCATTCTCGCCACCTTCCCGTTCTTGGCCGGCATTCCACAAGCCACCATGATGTTCAATCTGGTGTTCTTCATCGTGTTGACTTCCGTGCTGCTTCAAGGCACATCCATTCCTCTGGTTGCCCGCTGGCTCAAGGTCGATGAGCCGATGGAGCGACGGGTTGATGCCACTCCTGTTTGGGATGCGCCGAGCGATCTCAAGAGCGGCCTGGTCGAGATGGCGATCACCCACGCTTCCGCGGCGGTCGGCAAACGACTGATCGATCTCGGTTTGCCCAAGGAGGCGTTGGTGATCTTGATCGGGAGGAAAGGAAGATGCTTCGTGCCGGACGGAAGCACCGTCCTCGAGACGAACGACTCGCTGTTGGTGTTCACCGATCAAGCTTCGTCCCTCCGGCTCCGTGAGATACTGAAGGGCGGCGGGCAAGACCGGTAGTGGATACGATGGCGCAGCTGGTCGGCGGGAAAGACGCACGTACAACGCACTTTCTCAGGGTCGAACGCCGGGTGGCCGCGTGTGAAGTCGTCTCATCTTCCCTCCCGCCGGTTGCCACCCACGACGGGCCGAAGTTCATCGGTGTTGAGCCTGAGACTCGATCCGTCGGCTGCTGGAAGCACACCGCCGTCCGCCATGGCGCAGTCTGATCACAAGAGGGGGGATGGTCCGTGCCGTTGATCCATACGCTCACGATCCTGATTTGTCTCGCGGCGCTCTTTAGCTACATCAATCACCGGCTGCTGAAACTGCCGATGACGATCGGGCTGATGGCGGTGGCGCTGGCATTCTCACTTGCCCTGTTAGCGCTGGGAAAGTTGGGGTTTGGCGTCGAGGCCGAGGCGCAGCGCTTCATCGGTGCCGTGGATTTCAACGAAGCGCTGATGCACGGCATGCTGGGATTTCTGCTGTTCGCCGGTGCGCTGCATGTCAAATTGGACGAACTCCTCGATCTCAAATGGGTGATCGGCACCTTGGCGATCGTCGGGACGATCCTCTCGAGCGTGATCATCGGCCTGCTCGGCTATGTGCTGTTCGACGCGATTGGCCTGCCGCTGCCGTTTCTCTACTGCCTGCTGTTCGGGGCGTTGATCTCGCCCACGGATCCCATTGCCGTCATGGGAATCCTGCGCAAGGCCTGTCTTCCCAAGTCCCTGGAAATGAAGATCGTCGGGGAATCCCTGTTCAATGACGGCGTCGGTGTGGTGATCTTTCTGGTCGTGCTGAACCTCGTCCCGAAAGAGACGATCCACGTGACCGATGTGCTGATATTGTTCGCGGAGGAAGCGGTAGGGGGCGCCGTGTTAGGACTGGCCCTCGGCTACCTTGCGTATCGGATGCTCCGTTCCGTAGACAATTATCAAGTGGAGATTCTCATTACCCTGGCGCTCGTGATGGGCAGCTTCGGATTGGCGGATCTGCTCCATACGTCCGGTCCAATTGCCGTGGTGGTGGCCGGTCTGCTCATCGGAAACCACGGGCGGCAATGGGCCATGTCAGAGGCGACGCGAGAGCATCTCGACAACTTCTGGGAGCTGCTGGATGAGTTGTTGAACGCGGTGTTGTTTGTCCTGATCGGGCTGGAAGTGCTCGTACTGAGTTTCAAACAGCCGTATCTGATTGCTGGACTCGTGGCCATTCCCTTGGTACTGGCGGCGCGCTGGCTGAGCGTCGTCCTCCAGATTCGCCTGTTCAGCTTCTTCAGGGAGTTCAGTGCCCGCACGGTGACGATTCTGACCTGGGGCGGCCTGCGGGGCGGAATTTCCGTTGCCCTGGCGTTGTCCTTGCCGCCGGGTCCCTCGCGCGACGCGCTGGTGACGATCACCTATGCCGTCGTGGTGTTTTCCATCCTCGTGCAGGGGCTGACGATCAACCGGGTGCTGGGCGGGCCAGCGACACCGCAATCGGTGCAGCCGCAGGCATGACCGAAAAGAGAGAAACGGATCATCCATGAAGAGGAGGCATCATGCAAGAACGGTGGCTGACGCAGCTGGTTGAACGATTGGTCGAATGGGCCATGAGTTCAGGAATTCGTGTGGCGCTCATCGGCATAGGGATGTTGGTTCTGCTGGCCGTCACACGACAGGTCCTCAAACGTCTCCGGAGCCTGTATGAAGGGGCGCTGCCGAGCCCG
Organism: Nitrospira sp.; assembly: GCA_016873455.1. Taxonomy (GTDB): domain Bacteria; phylum Nitrospirota; class Nitrospiria; order Nitrospirales; family Nitrospiraceae; genus Nitrospira_D. The sequence continues at coordinate 17,071 of VGXE01000049.1, forward strand.
GCAGAGCGCAGACGGGCCGACACGCTCACGCATGTCCTTCGCGACGTGGCCCGGATCTTCATTGTCGCCGTCGGAACGATGATGGTCCTGTCCGAGATCGGCATCGATCTCAAACCGCTCCTGGCCGCCGCCGGCCTGGGAGGCTTGGCAATCGGCTTCGGCGCGCAGAGCTTGGTGAAAGACGTCATTTCAGGATTCTTTATCTTGCTGGAAGATTCCATCGCGGTGGGCGACGTCGTCGAGATCGCCGGCGTGAGCGGTGTCGTCGAAGAGGTGAAGC
>VGXE01000050.1 GCA_016873455.1 Nitrospira sp.
CGTAACCGGTATCGGAGCCAACAATTCAGCCGTGGTCGCCATACACACCTCCTCATGGCACGGATTGAGATACTGCTCTGGCACCTTCTGCTGGAGAAGATCGGATGCTGTTCTTCAGGGCCATGAACAACGTCCGAGCCCTGGCGTGCTGGGTTCCGGGAGGCGGAACGCAGCACCTATCCGATCTTCCCCGCACAAGGTGCAGAGAGACACACTCGATAACACACGCGAATCAGAGCGAATGACTAGGAGGAAAAAGAAGGAGGACCACGGACAGAATCAGATGCGAAGGGAACTGACGTGAAGACAAGATGGGGTGGAGAGCTTGTTGTGACCAACACCGGAACGAGAACGGGCGGTGGCGTAACGGAATGCAATCCGGCACTGGCTGCATGGTCGAGCCAGGTGCAGACATCTTGATCCGAATGTTCGTGGGAACTACCGGCCGCGAAGGTATGTTCCAGCAGCAATGGCTGGAGCGTCACAACCAACAACACATAGCCGACAACGAGAGCCCAACGGCTCACTGTTCTGAGCCATGTCTTTATCGGCATTGTGGACACCATCCGAAAAACTCCAAGGCATGACCGTCCACGGAGAATCGAGTCTGTTCTTCAATGAGCTTCGTCAACTTCTTCAACGGGCACAGCATCAGATCGACAATCTTCCCGCAACTACGGCACTGAATATGATGGTGGTGAGCCCGGCCATGAACCACCTCATACCGCATCTGCCCTTCATGAAACCCGACGGCATTCACGAGCCCCAGCTCTTGCAGCATCGCCAGGTTACGGTAGACCGTCACAAGATCGACACCCACTCTGGCCTTCACCAAACCCGCATGCACCTCGGCCACTGTCACAGGGAGTGTATTCCCTTCAAGAACGGCGAGAATGGCCTTTCTGGCCTTCGTCAGCTTCTTCCCGCCCGCCTTGAGACTCTTCGTGATCGCGGTTTCCACAGTGACCTCTTACTTGCAGACCGTTTGCATTTACCAGCTCCCGGCGTAGCCTGTCAAGCAGCTGCCTAGCCTCGCCCCCATGCCAGGCCGCGTCAGCACCGCTGGAGCCATCAAGCTGCGAAGTCTGAGGTGTAACAGTTCAACATGCAGGCCCTTGCGGAACGTCACAATTTTCCTTTAGTCTTCAACATTCATTCTGAATGGAAGGCACCTTTCTGCAGACAGTTTTACCACCGAAGCTGCAATACCAAACCGTGACAACGCTCATGCGGGCCCTCCTCCCACGCGCCATTTTAGGGTGTCTCACTGTCGTGCTGTTTTCCGCGAGTCTGCACGGCATCGTAGTGGCTGCACCAATAGACGACGACAAAGCGCAGACGGTCGTCCACATGCTCGACTATATCGGTGTCGACTACGCTGACTCCGTGCAAGATGGCCAGGTCATCAACGCCGAAGAGTACACGGAGCAACGAGAATTTGCGGCTCAAGCCGTCATGCTTCTCAGTCAGCTCTCTCCTGTTCCCGAGCAAGAACGGCTGACACAACAGGCACGCGAGCTAGTGGCCCGCATCGAGGCCAAGGCCTCAGGCAGCGAGATTGCTTCGCTCGCCAACCAGCTGCTGACCAGCGTAGTTCAAGCCTGGCGGCTGAGTGTCGCTCCACGGCAGCCCCCAGACCTCCAGCAAGGTGAGCGGTTGTTTGCGCAACAATGTGCGGGCTGCCATGGCACGCAAGGCCGTGGCGACGGACCGCTGGCCAAGGGCATGGACCCAGCACCCCGTGACTTTCACGACGAAGTCCGCATGCGCCAGCGCAGCCTCTATGGCCTGTACACTACCGTCACACTCGGTGTGCGTGGCACGCCCATGCGCGCCTTCGGCGAACTCTCGGAACCCGACCGCTGGGCCCTGGCATTTTTTGCCGCCGGGCTACGTGCCAAACCCGAACTCGTCATGGAGGGCGAATCCCTCTGGCGGCAAGGACAGGGACAATCTGATTTCCGCAGCTTGCGCGCGTTGGTCACACACACACCGGATCAGCACGCTCCAGCCGGGTCGCCGATTGACGCCGTCCGTGCCTACCTCACACAGCAGCCACAGGCGCTCCACACTTCAGCGCGAGAGCCACTGTCCTTTACGCGCACGAAGGTCGAGGAGGCGGACCGGGCCTATGCGGACGGCAACCGGGACAAGGCTCGACGCTTAGCCATTGCCGCCTATCTTGAGGGATTCGAGCTGATCGAACCGGCGCTGAACAACGCTGATGCGCCGCTGCGCGTGGAAACCGAGCGCGAGATGATGGCGCTCCGAACGGCCATTGATGAGGGGCGGCCACCAGAGGCGGTGACCGCACAGGCCAAGACGATCACGGCGCTGCTTGACCGCGCTGCCGACGTACTCGTGGACGGTAGCTTGTCCCCGAATACCGCGTTTGTGAGTTCGTTGGTGATTTTATTGCGCGAAGGCCTGGAGTCGATTCTGATTATTTCGACCATCGTCGCCTTCGTCGTCAAGACCGGCCGTCGTGATGCGCTGCCCTACATCCATCTTGGTTGGATCGGCGCCATGGGGCTGGGCGCCATGACATGGGGCATCGCCCGATACACGCTCAGCATTTCAGGCGCCAACCGGGAGTTGACCGAAGGCCTCACCGCCTTGCTGGCTGCGGCCATGCTGCTCTACGTGGGCTGGTGGCTGCACAGCCGCTCAAACGCGCAGGCCTGGAATCGGTACGTCCGCGAGCACCTCACCACGGCGCTGGCCAAACGCACGCTCTGGACGATGGCCGGCATCTCCTTTCTCGTCGTGTACCGCGAGCTGTTTGAGGTGATTCTGTTCTATGAAACCTTATGGTCGCAGGCCGGGGCACAGGGCCATGACGCGGTGCTCTGGGGGATTGCGTCTGCAATGGTGCTGCTGATCTTGATTGGTGGCATGATTCTTCGTTACAGTGTCCGTCTGCCGATTGGACCATTTTTCGCGGTTGCCTCAACCCTGCTGGCAATCATGGCCGTGATCTTTGTGGGAAACGGGATTGCCGCTCTCCAGGAGGCAGGTGTGCTGGATGTGACAAAGATTCACTTCGTGTCTCTCCCGCTCCTAGGGATTCACCCAACTGTGCAGACGCTGGTCCCTCAAGCGCTCATACTTGCATTGATCGCGGTGGGGCTATGGGCCAACCGCACGAAGGCAGAATAACGAACACCCCTATTGCCACCCATGTTAATCGATACCCATACCCACCTCGACGACGCCCGCTACCACGATGACCGGGAATCCGTGATCGCGCGCGCGCGCGAGGCCGGTGTTGAAGCCTTTGTGACGATCGGCTGCGATCTCGCGACCAGCCAGGCGGCCGTGCAACTAGCCGACCGGCATCCCTTCGTTTACGCGTCGATCGGCGTCCATCCACACGAGGTCAAACATATCGGCGATGGGTGGTATAACGAGTTCCGCCGGCTGGCCCATCATAAGAAGGTCGTTGCCTATGGCGAGATCGGGCTGGACTATCACTACAACCATTCCCCACCGAAAGAGCAGCGCGAGCGGTTTCGCGAGCAAGTGCAGCTTGCGCGCGAACTGGCGCTGCCCGTCATTATCCACACGCGGGAAGCCCAGGAAGACACGATGGCGATTTTGAAAGAGGAGCAGGCGTCAGAGATCGGCGGGGTGTTTCACTGCTTTTCAGGAGATGCCTGGCTGGCGAAGGATGCCTTGGAGCTGGGATTCTATCTGTCGTTCTCCGGCATTGTGACGTTTCCCAATGCGAAGATGTTGCGCGAGATTGCCACCACCGTCCCGCTTGATCGGCTTCTTATCGAAACCGACTGTCCGTACCTGACGCCGACGCCCCATCGAGGAAAACGGAACGAGCCGGCCTATGTCACACAGGTGGCCAAGCAACTTGCCGCACTCCATCCCACACTCTCCGAGGAAGACATCGGACGGATGACTACTGAAAACGCCAGGCGCTTGTTCAAAATCGCTTGAGCTGATTCTGCCGACGGCGTTGCGATTTTGGCAATTTCCTGGGATTTCCCTTCTTCTCCGGCCCCCGATTTGGTCGTACGTCATCGCCCGCATCCAATTCCTTATACGGTACGGAGGCGGTTGACGACGCCGGCCGGCTCAGTTTTCCCGCAAACTCCTGCGCGCCCATCACAAAGGCGCGGTGCGATCTGGCCACGTTGACGATCTCATGGTCAGAGCTGACGACGGCGCAATCCGATCCATACTCACGCGCCAACCGCTGGATGACCTGGTCAGCCTTCTCGCCTCGTTTGGAATAGATGACTTCCACACCAGCTCGGTGTTCATGCTGTTCCATCGGCTGTCCCTGCTGCCATCCATCGAACACGACCGTAACGGAATGGCCTGTCCGATGCCGATAAGACCCCAACGCCCGCAGAAACTCCTCACGTGCCGACTCGAGCCGGTTGGAACGCTTTCCTGTGAGGCCCAATACGTTATAGCCGTCAATGATCAGGTGCGTGGGCATGGCGCTTCACGCTATCGTGAGAAGGAATGACCTGTCAACGCACAGCCGCCCCCATGTCCCATAATCTAAACCGGCGCAAGTCCTTGACAAGACATAAGACTTCTGAGAATACATCTCCGTACTCATACACTGATTCTCCTATGCGACGAATACTTCAACCACAAAACCTCTCGAGATGGTTCAACAGGTTTCTCTGGTCTCTCGTTTTCACCGTCACCGCGACAGTGCTGTGCGAGCCACTCCTGCTGGCTGCATCCCCGTCTGAGCGCTCGCATCCTCCCAGGCCATTGACACAGTCCAAAACATCACGCGTGCCGGCATCGCCGGCCGCGCTTGCTCCCATTACCGTCCATGATATTCGGATTCAGGAACGGCCAGGAACCACCAGACTGGTGCTGGAATTGGACCGGCAGGCCAAGGCGATCGAGCGCCGAGCCACACACCCGAACCGTGTCGTCATCTCTCTCCCCAACGCTTCCATGAGCCGATCCGCGCAGGCCAAGGCAGAGAGCGGCGCGATGCCGGCTCCCTTCACCATTACCCACACGCCCGCGCGTGGGATCACCGTATCCTTGCCGACAGCTGCGTTCCGCTCGTACAAGCAATTCACGCTGGCCGATCCTCCGCGCCTTGTCGTCGATATTACGCCACCGACGGACTCTTTGTCGGTGCCTTCCCCTACACCGGTTCCACTCCCATCCCCCAGTCCCCCGTCCGTTCAACCGGCCGCGCCGCCGGCCAAGAACTACACGACGATTGTGATCGACCCGGGGCATGGAGGGAAAGATCCCGGCGCGCGCGGTTCACGGCACACCGAAGAAAAAGACATCACGCTCAAAGTGGGACTCAAGCTCCGCGATCTTCTGAGCACGCAACCGGGAGTTCGCGTGCTGATGACGCGTGACCAAGATGTGTTCGTCGAGTTGGAAGATCGCGCCAAGTTCGCCAACGGTCAGGGCGCCGACTTGTTCATCTCGGTCCACGTCAACTCGCACCCTTCGCACCAGGTCAAAGGCATCGAGATCTATCACTTTGGAGAAGCTAAGGACCAACGCGCACTCGCGGTCGCGGCCCGTGAAAATGGCACCCCCCTGAACAGCACCGGTGTCGGCTGGGAATATCTCGTCGCAGATCTGCTCACTACGAAGAAAATTGAATCCTCGCTGGAGCTGGCCTGGACGGCGAAAGAGGCCATGGTCACCCACATGAACGGCCACTATGCGATCTACGACCACGGAGTAAAGACCGCCCCGTTCTACGTCCTCAGGTTCACCAGCATGCCCAGCATCTTGGCGGAGATTGCCTTCATTTCCAACCCAGAAGAAGAGGGGTTGCTCCGAAAACCGGCCTTCATTCAGGACGTGGCGCAGGCCCTGTTCAAGGGCATCACCGGATTTCTCGCCGCCAACAAGGCGGACCCACGATGACCGGCGTCCGGTCCATCAGGCGGCCTCGCCTATGCCCACAGTCAAACTGATCCTTGAATACGACGGCACGGCCTATGCGGGATGGCAACGTCAGCCGAACCAGCCCACCATTCAGGAAGCGGTCGAAACTGCAATCACAGGCGTCACACAGCTCACCGTCCCGGTGATCGGTGCCGGACGGACCGATGCAGGGGTCCATGCCCTGGGCCAAGTGGCAAGTTTCCGCATCGACCGTGACATGACACCCCGCGAATGGACCAGAGCCCTCAATGCGCATCTGCCCGATGCCATCGCCGTCCAATCAACTAGCCTCATGCCGGACTCGTTTCATGCCCGATATTCCGCGAGGGGCAAACTCTACGAGTACCGACTGGTGAATCGGGAAGCGCGTCCACCCCTGGACCGGCAGTACTGCTGGCACATCTACAAACCGCTGAACGACGCCGCCATGAATCAGGCCGCAATGGCCCTGATCGGCTCACATGATTTCTCATCGTTCCAGACACAGCCCACAGACAATGACGACCCCATCTGCCGCATCGAGCATCTGACGGTATTTCGACACGGCGACAGATTGCACGTTGAGGTGTATGCGGACCGGTTTTTGAAACAGATGGTGCGCTCCATCGTCGGCACGCTCGTCGAAGTCGGATTGGGAAAACGGCCTCCTGAAAGCCTCACCACGATTCTCCACGCGCGAGATCGCTCCACCGCCGGAAAAACGGCGCCAGCTCAAGGCCTATTCTTAGTTCGGGTCGATTACGATTGAGGGCTCAACGGTGGAGGGAACCGCCAACCCGATTCGCCGACTGTCGCCACGGTGAAGCTGCGCATGTGCGTCACCAAGGGAGTCCGGATCGTGTGTGAGGAGACTGACGATGGCGTCCGCGCTGCCGAAGACCGCGCAGAACACGTGGCGCCGACTCGATGCGCAGGATCTCCTTCCGCTCGTCCGCACCAGCGTCGTCTTCAAGGATGGACAGCCCGTGGACCGAACGGGAGCACGATCAGAGCAACACTCGGGAATGGTCGCGGTGTGATCTCCCTCATCTACAACTCTTGACACTATCTCGGGCTGACTCTCAACACGATATCTCACATCAGGAGAAACGAATACATCAGACTTTCTCTAATTGCTGCGATCAATGAAATCCATAAACGCGTCCTTGTTCTGGATCGGAGTGGTTTCGGGACGTCCTAAATCTTTCCGCGACCCGCAACGGACCTGAATCTCCAAAAGGCTTGGCCCCGGAGAACATGTGAGATCCTGAAGGCACGACTGCAGCTCTGATTCTGTTCGAGCCCTCGCCACTCGTTGGTACCCCGCAGCGCGAGCGATGTCTAAGATGTCAATATCTAAAGCTACAGTCGGTTGCCCTCCCACTGAATCATGGGCACCATTGTTCAGGACAATATGCTTATAGTTGTTCGGCTTCAACGTTCCTACCAGGGCCAACCCTCCCATGTGCATCAGGAGGGCTCCGTCTCCATCGAGGCAATACACCGATCGTTCAGGCTTTTGGAGGGCGATCCCCAGCGCAATCTGCGAGGCGTGTCCCATGCCACCGACGGTGAGGAAATCCCGTTGATGGCCAACACCCCTCTTGGTCCGATATTCATACACTTCCCGAGAAGGCATACCAGTGGTTGAAACAACCACGTCTCGCTCTTCCAGAACATCGATCACCTGCTGAATTGCCTCTTCCCGAGACAGCGGAAATTCGGTTTTCATAGGCCGAGAGGCAGTGTACCCACTAAAGATTCCTTTCTTGATCACCAGCGCAAATGGTCCGCTGGTCTTTCTGACATGGGCTACTGCATCCTTCACAATGGTCTCTGCGATATCTGGATCAGCTCCCACAACAGCGTAGGGAATCTCCATGGCCTCCAACATAGGGACCATCACTCGGCCTTGCTTCTTATGTTGAGGCTCATCATGAACTCCCGGCTCCCCTCGCCATCCGATGACGAAGAGCATCGGCACGGAATACACTTCTTCATCCACTAGTGACAGAAGAGGATTCACGACGTTCCCCAATCCAGAATTTTGCAAATACACAAGAGGAATGTTCCGCGTCGCCAGATGATACCCCAGTGCCAGTGCTACGGCTCCACCTTCGTTCGCAGCGATAACATGCTCTCCAAGTCGACTCGTATGAGCGATGCAACTGCAGAGTTCCTTCAGAAGGGAATCGGGCACCCCCGTAAAAAAGTTCACGCCGTTCTTCTTCAGGCAATCAACAAACTCTTGTGGATTCAGCATGTACTACTCGCCGCATGGGACAATCGTTCAGAAAACTGTTGTCGCGAACCGAAGGTGACTTCGCAATGCGGCGTTACCCGGAAACCATACGGACGGCGCCGCGTATACACGACCGATCAGAAATTCCCCGCCTGCACCACATCATCGAGGCTGTTGATATCGAGCCAATGCCCCACCGTATACAGCACTCGAATCGGTTGTTGCTGCTTCAATAATTCCTGCAATAAGTGAGGGATCCCGGCCTTTCTATTAGCAGGGTCCGCCAACATAGCCGTGAGTAAGGTCTGTAGGTGAAGAGCTCCGGCGGGTGACACCTTGAGGAAACCCATCCAGACCCCATGGGTACGTTCTCGAGGAACCCCTTCTCCCAATTGTTTGAGATAAATCTTGGCGTTAAAGGCCTTCTTGGAATTCGGCTGGGAGCATTCAGCAAAGCCACCGAGGCGCGCGTAGCTGCTTTGGTTCTGCCAGTCACTATCGACAAAAATCACAAAGTCTTCGCTCTCCTGACAGAGCGCCTGCGGGATGTATTTATTGAACAGCACATCTCCATACGAAATAATCAGGTCCTTTGATACGGTCTTCACCAGGCGGAAGGCCTTCTGCAGTGAATCCAGCTCACCGGTATCGGCAAACTCATCGTTATCCAAATACCTCAGATTGGGCAAATTGACCGATTCCTTCTTATATCCACGGACAACCGTGATGTCCTTGATCCCCACAGCATTATAGGCATCCACAATGTGAGCAAGAATGGGCGTCCCCTGAATCTTGACCATCGTCTTCGGCTGATGTTCGGTCAATTCCCGGAGTTCCTCGCCACGTGAGGCAGCCAGCACGATAGCCCCGGTGTCCTCTGCCCCCCGAGGAAGGTATCGGGCTTCTGCGTCCTGTAGCTCCGCCGCATTTTGCAGACGGAAGATTTCTGAGACCGGTGCGACTTTGTCCTCAACCGAGAGGAGATGCTCCTGCTCATGTAAGGTTCGCGCCGTTTTCTGCATGGCGGCCACGGCAGCCCGTAATAGGTGATTCGCCCAAATTACCATCGAAATCCCATGCTGCCGAAATACCTCGGTCGGGGTCGCATAATACTTTGTCGGCACGATCACGACCGGGCATCGATTTCCCCACTCGCGCGTGAACGCGAGGATTTCATCAGGCACCGACAGCGCGCTATGGATAAGGATACCGTCCGCACCAGCCTGACGATAGGCCTCGGCCCGACGCAGTGCCTCTGCTAGCCCCCAGCCACAGATAAAGGCTTCCACTCTGGCGATAATGCAAAAGTCAGGGTCCGTTTGTGCATCTTTGCCCGCCTTGATCTTGCCGCAAAACTCCTGCATGTCCGCCATCGGCTGCGCGTCCCCCTTAATGAAGCTATTGGTCTTGGGGAACAACTTGTCTTCGATACACACGGCAGCAATTCGCCGTTGCTCCAACTTGCGGACCAGCCGCTGCATGTTATTGAAATTTCCATATCCCGTATCACCATCAAGGAGAATAGGAATCGTAGTCGCATCAGACATGAACTCCAGATTGTCCAACACCTGGGTCCAGCTGGCCTCGTTGTTATCACGAACTCCAAATTGAGCCGAGATCGAGAGGCCACTGGCCCAAACACCTTTAAAACCGGCCTCTTGAACAATCTTTGCGCTGAGGCCGTTGTGAGCTTCGCAGATGAATTCCAGCTGTTCAGACAAGAGGAGCTTCCGAAACTGACGCGCTGACGTGATACCCAGAGTTGAACTCATGGCCGACCCTTCCTTTTCCCGTCGAAACAATCCAAACCAGACTGGGCAAATGGACCCGTGGTATGCCGTATGGTCGCACAGCATATCCTTGTTCTCAAGGAGAAATCCTCCTCCCCCTCTTCTCACAACACCACCAAATCCTACCTGACATCACATACGAGATGATGCTCGCACATGATACTTGCGACCCTCCATCCGTTTGCTGCAGGCTCCGTCTGCCAAGGTTCTATCGTCAGACGCATACGTACCCCCCTGCCATGATGCACCACAGTGATCTACTTCTCCTCTTCACAAAGGAGACTCGACATGCGGAGCATGCTACGTCCCCTCCTTCTCATATTCTTCATGCTCACACTTGGCGTAACTCCGTCCCTGGCCGCACCTGAGCAGCAGAATAAGATGACGGTGCACCTAACGGGCGAAGGCAACGAGGATTGGTGAAGGGAACGGCGATGAACGGAAGGCATTCATAAAGGAATGCCTTTCCGCCAAATCGGGAGAAGGTAGTGATGGCGGCAAGATCACTCAGCAGAACAAAATGAAGGCGCGCAACAAAGAGGCGGGCGAACAGCAGCTGAAGGGCGACGAACGGAAGAGCGTCATGAGTGACTGTCTGTCTGCATGATTTTGTTACTCCGGTGCGGCGTTGTGCCGCACCGGCCAGACTTCATCGGCAGACTGACGGGCAATGCGAACGACTACTGGCGCCGCTCGTCATGATTGTCAAGTTTCTTACGGAGTTCGACCATTTCCTGTTCGAGAGCGATGAACCGGTCGCTGATGGGGTCTGGCAGATCAACCTGATCCATTGTGGCGTCGGGAAGACGCTCCCCCTGTGATTTGATGATGCGGGCCGGAACGCCGATGACGGTCGAATTGGAAGGGACATTCTTGAGGACGACGGAGTTGGCGCCGATTTTCACATTGTCGCCAATCTTGATCCCTCCGAGAATTTTTGCCCCCGCTCCCACCACGACGTGATTGCCCAGTGTGGGATGCCGTTTGCCACGCTCTTTCCCTGTCCCCCCCAGCGTCACCCCTTGGAACAACGTCACGTAGTTGCCGACTTCGGCAGTCTCTCCGATCACCACACCCATGCCGTGGTCGATGAAAAATCCCGTTCCGATCTTCGCCGAGGGATGGATTTCAATCCCTGTTAACCAGCGTGCCAACTGGGAAATCGCACGAGGGACAAACGGAACTCCAACCGACTTGAGCCAGTGTGAGATCCGGTAAGCCAACAGCGCATGGAACCCCGCGTAGGTGAGCACAACCTCAATCGCGCTGGTCGCAGCCGGGTCGCGATCGAAAATGGCCTGCATATCTTGTTTGATCGTACCAAACATACACAGCTATCTTACGAGATCAGACTGATTCGATCAAACAGACCGCATGGGCAATCATGCCCTCTTCCTTGCCCACGGCGTCCAACCCTTCTCCGCTCTTGACCTTCACGTTGACGACACTGGGGTCGATACCGGCGGTTTCCGCCATCTTTTTCTGCATGGCCGCCAGATGCGGACCGAGACGGGGCGCCTGCGCAACGATCACCGTATCGATGTTGCACACCCGGTAGCCTTTTGCCTTGAGCTTGGACATCACATCCTCCAAGAGCGCAAGGCTGGAGATCCCTTTATACTTTTGATCGGAGCTGGGGTAGTGGCGGCCCAGATCGCCTTCCCCCATCGCGCCTAACAACGCGTCACACACTGCATGAACCAAGACGTCGGAATCGGAATGCCCAAGCAGTCCTTTGCTGTGAGGAATCTCAATCCCACCGAGAATCAATTTTCGGTCCGGTCCCAGTGGATGGACATCGTAGCCGTACCCTATGCGCATAGTCCTCCTTTATACAGCTGCCACGCTGACATGATGGAACGCTGACAGCCTGTCAGCTTGTTCACTTGTCAGCCTTCATTCGTGCTTTCAAAATTGCTTCCCCGATGATCATGTCCTCCGGCCTCGTCACTTTGATATTTTCCCCGCTTCCCTCCACGACGACGACCGGATGGCCGGCCCACTCGAACAAGAACGCGTCATCGGTGGCATGCACCTTCTCAGCGTAGGCTTTGCGATGGACGGCCAGCAATTGATCACGCCGAAATGCCTGGGGGGTCTGGGCCAGCCAGAGCGGCTGCCGATCAACCGTCCGTTCAATCCGTTGTTCCGCTCCGACCTGTTTGACCGTATCGCGCATGGGCAAGGCCACGATTGCCCCACCGACCCGGCGCGCCGCCTCGACCACCTCAGCCACCATGCCTTCAGTCACAAACGGCCGCACGGCATCGTGCACAACCACAATCTCCGTTTCCTCTGAGACATGTTCGAGCGCATGGCGGACGGAATCCTGACGCTCCTTGCCACCTGCGACTACCTTCCTAATTTTTGAGAAGCCGAAGCGGACGGCGAGGTCGGTGAGACAGTAATCGAGATCGGCCTGCGGCACGGCCAGCACAATCTCATCGATGACCGGAGACGCCTGAAGCACACGAAGCGAATGCACGACCAGCGGTTCGTTCCCCAAGGCGAGAAACTGCTTAGGAATTGCGCCGCCCATGCGCAATCCCCGCCCTGCTGCGGGAACGATGGCGGCAACTACCGGAGGCTGACGAGGACGCGTGTCTGTCTGGTCCATCTGGTTGACCGGGTCATCCGGTTTGCTTCATTTCACCAAACACACAAGACAGACCAGATGGACCAAATGAACGTGAGCCGATCACGGTCGGAGCGTGAGGTAAATGGTTTTCCCCTGCCGTTTCAACAACAGCAGGACAGGATGGTCTTTCGGTAATTTTCCGGCAATTTTTTCATAGGCCTTGACCGATGTCACGGCCTCGCGGTTGACTTCGATGATGAGATCCCCCTCCCGAACGCCGAGCTCTTCGGCCGAGGTGCCGGGGTTGACCCGAACCACGACCACACCACGCTCGCCGGATTTCAGCCCATAGCGGCCGGCGAGCTCTTCCGTCAACTCCCGCACATCCAGACCGGACAGGACTCCGGTCGGCGCCGCCGACTCGCCTCCATCCTCTTCCCCGGATTGCGTCATGGATTTCGGCTGTTCAGCAATGGTCAACTCAATGGTTTTCGGCTTCTTGTCGCGAAGAATGTTGACTGTCACTTTTTTCCCGACCGGAGTCTGCGCCACTGCGTTGCGAAGATGGGCCGACGAATCCATCGGTTTACCGTCATACTCCACGATGACATCGGCTCGTTCAAATCCGGCCTTCTTGGCTGGGCTGTCGTCCATGACATCGCTGACCAGCACCCCCTTGGTGTCACCGAGGCCGAACTGGGACGCCAACTCCGGTGTCAGATCCTGGATTGAGACGCCAAGCCACCCGCGCACGACTTTTCCAGTCTGCACCAATTGTCCCATAATCGACTGGGCCATATTGCTGGGCACAGCAAAGCCGATGCCCATATTGCCACCGCTCTGACTGAAAATGGCGGTATTGATGCCCACCAACTCACCACGCACATTGACCAAGGCCCCGCCGGAATTGCCCGGATTGATCGCCGCATCGGTCTGGATAAAATCCTCGTACTCCGCGATCCCAGCGGCCCGCCCCAGCGCGCTCACAATGCCCAGAGTCACCGTCTGCGTCAGGCCAAACGGATTCCCCACCGCGAGCACGAACTCTCCCACTTCCAACCGGTCGGAATCAGCCAAAGGCACGGTTGGCAACCCGGTGGCGTCGATTTTGACGACGGCAATGTCCGTCTTAGGATCGGTGCCGATCAGCTTGGCCTTGAACTCCCGCTTGTCCGACAAAGTCACACGAATCTCATCGGCCTTGCCGACCACATGATTGTTCGTGATGATCAGGCCGTTTGATTCGACAATGACGCCGGATCCCAGCCCCCGTTCTTTTCGGTCCTTCGGCTGCTGGTCAAACTTCCGGAAAAATTCGTCACCAAAAAATCGTCGAAAAAAAGGATCGTCGAACGGCGTCGCGTGCGGTCCTTCGCCCCGCCCGGTGTTTTTTGTCGCGTAAATATTCACCACCGCCGGCTTCACCGCCTTGGCGATGTCGACGAACGTCTGCCCGCTCCCTCCAGGCAACGCGGGCTGCGGAGCCGTCGCGACCGGTCTGGCCATCGGTATGGACGAGGTGTCGGGAACAGCATGGCCGGTGGGGAACCAATTGAGGTCCGAGGCCACGACGAATCCGATGATCATCCCAGCCGTCAATAAGATAGCTGCGACGATCCACCTGCGTCCCCCGCGCGGTGGCCTTTGTCCAAGATCCGGCTGGTACATCATGCCGTGTCTACACTCCTGTAGTTTGGCCTGCCACGGGTCTACTGTATCTCACCCGCGTAGATGCCCATGATCGTCTGAAGGAACTTGACGGCTTCCGCCTTCGGCCGCTGGAATGAATTGCGCCCGATGATGCTTCCGAATCCGCCCCCATCTCGAATCGCGCGAGCTTCCTCGAACACATTCTTATCTTCGCTCTTCGCCCCACCGGAGAAAATCACGATTCTCCGCCCGTCGAATGAGCTTTGGACCACATGTTTGACTCGCTCCGCCAGGGTCTTGATCGGTATTTGTGCCGATTCATAGACTTTCTTGGCAGCGGCCTGCTCCAGATGCGCAGTCGGCAACTTCACCTTGATGATATGAGCCCCCAGTTGCGCGGCGATTTGTGCCGCATAGGCCACCACATCGATCGCCGTTTCTCCCTCCTTACTGAGCGCCGCGCCACGCGGATAGGACCAGACCACCACGGCGAGCCCATTCTCCTTGGCCTCTTCGGCGATCGCGCGAAGCTGCTCATACATGGCATTGCAGTGCGCCGACCCGGGATAGACCGTAAAACCCACGGCGGAACAGCCCAAACGCAGGGCATCTTTCACGCTGCCGGTGACGGAGGGCAACGGATCCTTGTCGTCATGCAACACGTCGTGGTTGTTCAGCTTGAGAATCAGCGGAATCTGTCCAGCGAAATGACTGGCACCCGCTTCTAAAAACCCCAGCGGCGCCGCATAGGCATTGCAACCGGCGTCGATCGCCAATTGGAAGTGATAGTGCGGATTGTATCCCGGAGGGTTCGGTGCGAAACTCCTCGCCGGGCCATGTTCAAACCCCTGATCCACCGGCAAAATCACCAACTTGCCCGTCCCTGCAAGCTTGCCGGACCGCAGCATGCGGGCAAGATTGGTCTTCGTACCGGCATTGTCGCTGCCATACCAACTGAGAATGTCTTGAATCCGATCTCCCATGACTATCCCCCCCTGACAAGATACCAAAAAAGAATGCGGTTATGCGCGCCCCTGAATATATGTTTCAGCCTGCTCGACATCACGGCGGCTGCCGATGATCAGCGGTACTCGCTGGTGCAATTTCTTGGGTTCTCGACCTCCATGATTCTCGATGTGCCGGTTGAAGCCTTCCCACCGGCCTGCTCGACAACAAAGGCGAGCGGATTCGCTTCGTAAAGCAGTCGAAGTTTCCCCTCCGGCTTGTCGGTTTCACCCGGATAGAGATAGATTCCGCCTCCGAGCAGCAAGCGATGTACATCGGCCACCAAACACCCGGTATACCGGGTACTGTAGGGACGGCCGGTCGCCTTGTCGATGACCTTGAGCGAATCAAGATACTTCTTGGTGCCCGCCGGCCATTTATTGTAGTTCCCCTCGTTGGTTGAATAGACTTTCCCCTTCTCCGGGATCGTCATCCGCTCGTGCGACAACACATATTCTCCGATGCCGGGATCAAGCGTAAAGCCGTAGACACCTTGTCCGACCGTGTACACCAGCATGGTGCTCGATCCGTACAACAGATACCCGGCTGCCACCTGCTCAGTCCCTCGGCGGATCAATTCGTCATCTGTGGGCAAGCGATCGGTCCGGTCGTGCTTGATCACCGAAAAAATCGCGCCGAGCGGCATATTGTTGTCGGTATTGGAGGAGCCGTCGAGTGGGTCGAAGAGCAGGATGTATCGGCCCTGCGGCCAATTGCCAGGCAGTACAATCGGCTGTTCCATTTCTTCCGAGGCCAAGGCACAGACAGAGCCACTGTGTTGAAAGGCGTTGACAAACGCATCGTTGGCGATCGCGTCCAGCTTCTTGACCGTTTCTCCCTGTACATTGGTGTCGCCGGTCGTTCCCTGAATATCAAGCAGTCCCGCGCGTCGAAGGTCTTGGGCAATGACCTTACCGACGAGGCCGACCTGGGTTATGAGACTGGGAAATCCATCCCCTGCCCCTCGATAGGAGGCCTGATTCTCCGCGAGAAATCGGCCTAAAGTAAGAGGAAATTTGCTCATGATGTGCGAGGAGTATAGCGGGTAATGAACCGGCTGGGCAATTGTTATCCCGATTTACTGCCCGGCCTGGTGACTGTCAGGAAACCCCTCGACGAGATCAGCAACGATTGATCCCAACACGACTTTTGCCTTCATGCGCAGTGGTGTGCGGCGGCCGTCGGTGGTCACCCACACCCGGATATTGCCTTGATTCATAAATAGCCCATGGAACGGCATGATCACGAGCAGCCGCGCCGTCTCACGGTCTCCCCAACGGCTCCCGATAGTTTCCACATCCTCGACACGAACCTCAACCGGACGATTCTTCTTGTCATGATACACGTTCATCGTCAATGACGCACCCGGCTTCAAGGGCAACCGCGCTCTGGTGTAATACAAGCAGGAGATAATATCCTGTGTCCCGGCCGGAATCGGCAACAATTCTGTCAGCCCCCCTCTGACTGTGGTGACCGTCCCGTCCTTTTGGTGAAACACGTACTCGATATCTTCTTTTTTCTTCCCTTCACGGCGGCGGAACGTCATGTGCTCGGGAGCAAGCGTGTCAAGATCGACTTCGGACTCCACCCGGTTATCAACCGGGAAAAATCTCGTAAGCATCGGCCTTGATTGGGCAGTCCCTACCAATTTGGCCAGTGTCCGATCGTTCCGCCCTTCCATGCCCGCTACCTCCAAAACGGCCGTGGCAGCGGTGATACTCAGCCATGAGACTTCAAAGGTCAGCCGTTCACCGATCTCGAAGGAAGGCTTGGAACCACGTGCCCCCTCGCCCGCCTGAACGACCAGCGGCCAACCGAGGACACACCCGACGACGATGGCAGTGAGAGGCACTCGCATGGTGAGGAGTTTGCGACAGAGGACATCGCGCGCGGCCGGCGCTACTGGCCCAGTACCCGCCTGGCATCGGCCAATTCACTCTCGATCAGCGCGCGTATGGCGTTCATACGATCAAGGGAAGCCGCCTCGAACCGCAAGACCAGTGCCGGTTGCGTATTAGAGGCTCGAATGAGACCCCAGCCCTCGTCGAAAACGGCACGCACCCCGTCGATCGTAATCACGTCCCGGAGCGTGAGCTGTGCAGGACTCAATTTCTGACCGGCCTTCAGATACTCGGCAAACTTCGCCTGAAT
>VGXE01000051.1 GCA_016873455.1 Nitrospira sp.
GTCGCCGCCGGTGTGCCGTTCAAGGATGGGAAAATGAGACGGTCAGGAAGTGTGAACCGCGACAGAAACGATCAGTCCGAGAGGACCGCCGCCTGAACCTCATTTACACACCTATTGACAAGACCTCCGGCGCCTCTGCGAACCCAGCATGAGGAATAGCTGAGTCCTAACGCGACAAAGCCGCCATAAAACAGCATGATCATCGGGAGAGATGGGGCGGCAACGTGCCACTCCCCGCCTGGAATACCGGCAGACCAACGGAGCGCCTGAACCATCCAGGTCAGAAGCAATTCCAGCCCATAGCCCATCGCCAGATCTGCGGAACCAGTCAGCACCGTCCACAACGAAGCCAGGAGTCCCGCCGGAACCAAGATGAAGCCCGTGAATGGAATGGCGGCAATGTTTGTCACCAGCCCCATCCATGGCACTTGATTGAAATACAGGGCAACAATGGGCAACGTGGCTAACGTGACTGCGCCACTCATCACCACTGCATCTCGACTATACACCGCAGCTGTAGAGAGGACGTTTCTTCCGGTTGAGACAGGCTCTCCGTTCCCCTGCCGCAGCCACTCGGCAGTTACAATCATGGTGAACACGGACAGAAAGGATAACTGAAACGAGATATCGAAGACCGCACGGGGGTCGTGGGCGACGATGAGGACGGCCGCGACGGCTATCGCATGGTGCAGGCGACGCTCATACCCTAGCCACAATGCCACTAAACCAAGGGTGATCATCACCAGCGACCGCATGGTCGCCAATTCAGCCCCGGCCAGCCACGCGTAAAAGGCCACGACAGGCCAGGTGACCAGAATGGCAACCCTCGAAGGAGTGATCCTTCGAGACAACTGTAACAAGAGGACGGCCGGCAATCTGAGGACCGTTTGTTTCACGAGCCAGAACATCACTAGTGCAACGAGCCCCAGATGTGATCCTGAAATGGACAAGAGATGCACTGTGCCCGTCGTCATAAACCATTCTTCAATCTCTGGTTGAATAAATCCTCGTTCCCCGATGATAATCCCGAGAAATATTCCGAGCGCAGGTTGAGGCAATGTCCGGCTTGCTGCCTCGCGGATGACGACTCTCACACGATCGATTCGATTCCAGATGGCCCAACGCCATGTGTCTCGACCCGATTCCATAACCATGATGGCGCCGGCCCCTGCCACTGTCGCCACATAATCAACTCCCTGGCGCTCCAGATAGGCCGCGTAGTCAAATCCCCCAGGATTCAATGACCCCCTTGGGTGATGGATTCTTGCTCGGAACGAAATACGATCCCCCTGAAACACAGTGACATCAGAGTCTCGCCACACCACGCGAACGAACGTTGACGTTGAAGCAGATTCGTCCATTCGGATGAGAAGAGTTTGACGGCCTGGGCCATGCCGGACCGGAGATACGATACGTCCCGTAACCTGTGAGTATGAACCGCGGCTTGGATCCGAGAGATCTCTCTGTGGATGGGATGCCGGCGGGATCACACTCCAGTAGAGCACGCCCACGAGAAGCGCTCCGTACAGGACAAGCGCGTGCCGTGACTCGACGATCTCAGTCCGCTCAAGCAGACTCAATCCCACGGCGAGCGCCGCCAATAGAGCGATCACACTGACAGGAAAAAAAGAAATCTGCGAGCTACAGAAGAGGCCGAGAAGAACGGCGGCTGTAAGGGACGGCAGCATGAGCCCCAACAGGGGGAGCGAGAATACCTAGCCGAGATGAGTCCGCACCACGGCTGCAAGCCGTTCGGCAACCCCTTGAATCACGCCGGCCTGCTCGCCCTCGACCATGATCCGCAAGAGTGGTTCCGTGCCGGAATAGCGGACGAGCACACGTCCGGATCCATTCAAATTCTGCTCGCTATCCCGGATCGCCTTGGCTACGTCAGGAATCGACGTGAGGTCTGGCTTCCGCGCGACCTTCACATTCAGCAACACCTGAGGAACAGCCGTCATCGCCTTGGCAAGTTCAGATAACGGCTGCTTCGTTCGCTTCATCAGCGACAACACTTGGAGGGCGGAAATGAGTCCGTCCCCCGTCGTGTTGTGATCGAGGAAAATGAAATGCCCGGATTGCTCCCCGCCGAAGTTATATCCTTCCGCCTGCATCCGCTCCAGCAGATACCGGTCACCCACAGGCGTCCGGACCAGCTGGATCCCCGCTTTTGACATGGACAATTCCAGGCCGAAGTTGCTCATGACGGTCCCAACCAGTGTCTGCTTGGACAGTAACCCGTTGCGATGGAGGTCGAGTCCAAGGGCCGCCATGATGTGGTCACCATCGATAATCGTTCCCTTTTCGCACACGAAAATCGCCCGGTCTGCGTCGCCGTCCAGCGCAATTCCGATATCGGCCTGCTGTCGGAGCACAACTTCCTGTAACTGTTCAGGATGAACGGCCCCGCAGCCGGCATTGATATTCATCCCATCGGGCTTGTTGCCGATGACCTCGATTTTGGCCCCCAGCTCTCTGAGAATTGCCGGCGCGACTTTGTAGGCAGCCCCGTTGGCACAATCGATGACTAGCTTCATCCCTTGAAAATCAAGGTCCCGAGGCAGCGACCGTTTTGTGAACTCAATGTACCGGCCATCCGCATCGTCAATACGATAGGCCTTCCCGATCAAGTCCGCTGTCGGACGGAGATGGCTGATTTCGTTCGAGACGATCAACTGCTCGATCCGGGCCTCAACATCATCCGGCAACTTAAATCCATCGCTTGAG
Source organism: Nitrospira sp. (assembly GCA_016873455.1). Lineage (GTDB taxonomy): Bacteria > Nitrospirota > Nitrospiria > Nitrospirales > Nitrospiraceae > Nitrospira_D. The sequence continues at coordinate 2,728 of VGXE01000051.1, forward strand.
AAGAACTTGATCCCATTGTCTTGATAGGGGTTGTGCGAGGCCGAAATCACCACACCGGCATCAGCGCGCAGGCTGCGTGTCAAAAATGCAATGGCCGGGGTCGGCATGGGTCCGACCAGCAACACGTCAACGCCCATCGAGCAAATTCCTGACGTCAAGGCGGACTCCAACATGTACCCCGAAACACGCGTGTCCTTCCCGATGACGATCTGGTGCCGTCCGGCTCGCCGCATGAAGATATGTGCCGCGGCCCGGCCCAATTGCATCGCCATCTCGCTGGTCATCGGATCGAGATTGGCCACACCCCGTATTCCGTCCGTCCCGAAAAGTTTACGCATGGTGCTCCTGATCAACTGTTGACAAAGAGGCTCTCACCGCTGCTGCCACCTTGATGACATCCGCCATCATCGCCACATCATGGACTCGAAGGATCGAGGCCCCACGGTCCACCGCCAGTGCGATTGCCGCCGCCGTTCCCCATTCCCGGTGCTCAACCTCCCGGCCAAGCAATTGACCGATGAACGCTTTGCGAGAAGGGCCAACCAGCACAGGACAATTCAGCTTCGTCAAATCTGAAAGACGATCGATGAGTTCAAGATTGTGTGTAAGCAGCTTACCAAAACCGATACCTGGATCAACAATGATGTGGTTTTTCGAAATCCCAGCCGCGTCAGCAGCTTGTATTCGTTCATGGAGAAACGAGACGACTTCCTCGACGACATCATCATACCGAGGGGCGCTCTGCATCGTCTGGGGTGTCCCTTGCATATGCATCAGCACGACTGCTGCACCTGATTGGGCCACCACGAGAGCCATCGCCGGATCCTTCCGAAGTGCGCTCACATCATTGACCATGCAGGCCCCCGCATCCAACGCCGACTTCGCCACCGAAGCCTTGCTCGTATCGACTGAAATCGGAACCGTCACACGATGGGCAAGCTCGGCAATGACAGGAATGAGCCTTGCGAGTTCATCCTCCTGGCTGACTGGGTTCGCGCCAGGCCTGGTTGATTCAGCGCCGATATCAAGGATATCTGCTCCCTGCTCTACCAGTTCAAGCCCATGGGCGACGGCCCGCTCTGGAAGGCGATAGCGCCCTCCATCGTAGAATGAATCCGGCGTGACATTCACAATTCCCATAACCAGCGGCCGGTCACACCGAATTTCTCTTCCCACCGCCACAAACGAATGATGACGCGCGCCTATGTTCACCGAAGACCATCCATACTTCTATCGATTCAGACTGGGTCCGCACAAGACGCAGAACCGTATGCCGGATGCCTCACGGCACACAACATACCCAGGTGACTCGACGACTGGAGTAAATGAAACTGACACGCAACGGCTCCCTTGCCCGTGGGAACCGTTGCGCACTGAAGTCATGTCAGACAGGGACTGTCTGAGAGGAGGACTGCATAAGAATTTGATCGATCTCCGGCGCGTCCAACACTTCTTTTTCAAGCAGGGCTTCGGCCAACGCCTTCAAGCTGGTCATCTGCTCGGTCAGGACACGCTTCGCTCGTTCATAGTTTTCGGTGACAAAGCGCTTGATTTCCAAATCAATCTCCAACGCCACCTGGTCGCTGACATCCCGTTTCGCGCTAAAATCCCGACCCAGGAATACGGCATCCTCTTTCTGACCGAACGTCAGGGGGCCCAGCTTATCGCTCATGCCCCATTCGCATACCATTTTTCTCGCCAAATCGGTCGCGCGCTCCAAATCGTTGCCTGCACCGGTTGTCACGTGCTTGAATACCAATTCTTCGGCCACCCGACCACCCATAAGAATCGCCAAGGTATTGTACAAAAACTCTTTCGAGTAATTATGCCGGTCATCGGTCGGCAGCTGCATGGTCAAGCCCAAGGCTCTCCCTCTGGGAATGATGGTCACCTTATGGACCGGATCGGTGCCCGGCAGCATTTTTGCCATCAAGGCATGGCCGGCTTCATGATAGGCCGTGATTCGTTTCTCTTCATCGGTCAGCATCATGCTCTTCCGCTCGGCCCCCATCATGACCTTATCTTTCGCCATTTCAAAGTCGATATTCTCGACTTCCTTCTTGTTTTGGCGAGCGGCCCATAGCGCGGCTTCATTCACGAGGTTCTCGAGATCCGCACCGGAAAACCCTGGTGTGCCTCGGGCAATCTTGTCCAACTCCACATTCCCCGAGATGGGAACCTTTTTCGTATGGACTTTCAGAATTTCAGAACGGCCCTTGAGGTCCGGCCGGTTCACGACGACCTGTCGATCAAAACGGCCCGGCCGCAGCAAGGCCGGATCGAGCACGTCGGGACGGTTGGTGGCCGCAACTAAAATGACGCCTTCGGTCGTGTCAAATCCGTCCATTTCAACCAGCAATTGGTTGAGTGTTTGTTCCCGTTCATCATGTCCCCCGCCCAACCCTGCGCCACGCAGGCGGCCGACCGCATCAATTTCATCGATGAAAATAATGCAGGGGGCATGCTTCTTCCCTTGCTCAAAGAGGTCGCGCACTCGTGAAGCCCCGACGCCGACGAACATTTCGACAAAGTCGGATCCGCTGATGCTGAAAAACGGCACACCGGCCTCGCCGGCAATCGCTTTGGCGAGAAGAGTCTTGCCAGTTCCAGGAGGGCCAACCACCAGCACGCCTTTGGGAATACGCCCACCGAGCTTCTGGAACTTTCTCGGGTCCTTCAGAAACTCGATAATCTCAAGAACCTCTTCTTTGGCCTCATCGACGCCCGCCACATCGGAGAACGTGATTTTCTTCCGTTCTTCCGTGAGCATCCGCGCACGGCTCTTGCCAAAGGACAATGCCTTATTCCCACCAATCTGCATCTGGCGCATGAGGAAAAACCAGAGGCCGAGGAACAGCACAAACGGTCCCCATGTGACAAGAAAGGTAATGTACCAGGGACTTTCGTCGGGCGGCTTTACTTCGATCTGCACATCCTTTTCTCGAAGCATTTTCACCATATCCGGATAGTCCGCCGAGTACGTGCGGATACGGGTCTTGTCCTTCAAGACCCCGCTGATATGGTTGCCTTTGATGATGACTTTCTCGAAGTCGCCCTTGTCGAGTTTCGCCATGAAGTCGCTGAAAATGACTTCTTCTTCCGGTGCGTGGGTCGGAACGCTGAACAGATTAAACAGCAGAATCATGAACAAGCCGACCACGACCCAAAAAAGCAAGTTCTTGACCCTGGAATTCATCCGGATCTCCTTCTCGTGCTAACGTGAACCAACCGGGACAGAGCTCATGAAAATCGTGGTGATGTTAACACAGCCACGGTTGAGTTGACAACAACGGTCCATTATCTTGCTTCGCCGCTCACAGAGTCACCAGTCTATTCATCCTGAAGATCGTGCTGATCGAGCACTGCCAGATAGGGAAGGTTTCGGTATTTTTGCCGATAGTCGAGCCCATACCCCACGATATATTGGTTGGGCACCGTGAACCCGACATATTCGACGTGCACGTTGACGACACGGCGTTCGTGCTTGGCTAAGAGTGCGCAGACATTGATGCTCTTCGGCTTTTTCTTCGCCAGAGTCTTCAGCAGGTGTTGCGCGGTCAATCCCGAATCCACAATGTCCTCGACCAACAACACATCTTTCCCCTTGATCTCCTCGGTCAGTTCAGTCACCACCTTGATCTTCCCGGTGCTCTTGGTCCGCGATCCATAGCTGCTCACCACCATAAAATCCACCCGTACGGGAATCCGGATCGCACGTGCCAAATCGGCGTAGAAGGCGTAGGCCCCTTTCAGCACCCCCACCAGGACGAGATCGCTGCCGGCATAATCGGCACTGATCTGACGGCCCAATTCACGAATACGGGCTCGCATCTGCTCCTGCGTCACGATCGGCTTTCCAAACATCCGTTCCATCCGTCTAACTCCCCTTCCCTGCCTGCGCTGGATGCACCGCCAACGTCAACAACCGCTTCGTACCTGGCGTCACCCGCCATCGTTCGTCTTGCCGATACCCGACGATCCACACAATCCCTTCTGGAGCGACGACCAGGGGGATCCGTCTCCGGTCGGCACGAGACACTTTCAGATCCATAAAAAAATCCTGGAGTTTCTTCGATCGTCCCTTCATGCCACGAGGGCAGAACCGATCTCCCCTCTGCCAGGCCCGCACCACAAAGGGTTGAGAGACGCGGGCGGCATCAATGGCAATGCGGTCCCTGCCTGCACTCGTTGCATCACTCTGTTGCCGTGTCACCTCTTGTACCTGAATACGCTGCCCCGTTCCAGCCCAGGTCAGACTGCCCGGTACGGTTAAGTTGACAGGGCGCGGCTGAAGTGAACGCGCACGTGGAGACTGTGTCGATTGAACAAACCGCACGGAGTCGTGATCGACCGCCACCGACCCGGATGGCATCGCGAACAGGGAGAGACCATTCTGTTTTGCGACCGCGCGAAGAACCAACTCAATCGTGTCGCGCCTCGGCGATCGGCGCTGCGGTTCCCCTCGACGCATCAACTCCCTCACGATGCGCCGCTGCACGGCGACCGGAGTCTGTTGTAGAACCGAACGGCTCATTGCCCACCCACCTTCAGGAAGCGGCTTCGCCCAGGAACGGCATAGAGTCTGAATGTGTTCTTCCAAATACCGGTCATCGTCGCGGCAAAGATCGGCCAGCTTGCAGAGCGCCTCCACCGCAGACGGAACCAGCCGCTGTAACGCCGGGATCACGTCCTGCCTCACGCGGTTCCGCAAATAGATCGGCTTGCCGTTGCTCGAATCTTGCCGAAATGCAATTCCTTCTTCGGAAAGATAGGCCAGAATCTCGACTCGTCTCGTTTCGTAGAGCGGCCTGATGACGAGATCATTTCGACAAGCCGGCATCCCGGAGAGACCGGTTAGCCCCGCACCTCGAAGCATCCAAAGAATCACCGTCTCTGCTTGATCATCGGCCGTATGCCCGACCGCGATGCGATCCGCGCCACACTGCTGCGCCATTTGCTGCAGGGCACGATACCGCTGGTCTCGGGCCGCCGCTTGGAGCGACAGGCCGCGCGCGCGCATTCCGACGTTGAGCCGCATCGTCAGAAGCGGCACGTCCAATCGCCGGCACATCGCCTCAACGAACGTTTGATCGGCATCGGACTCGGCCCCGCGCAGCCCATAATTGAAATGTGCCGCCGTCACTGTAACCCGCCAAGATAGTTTCAGCCGATGCAAGAGGGACAACAACGCAATCGAATCAGGCCCTCCTGATACCGCGACCAGGACATGCTGCCCTCGCTCGAACAAGCCGCGTGACCGAACTGTCTTGACCACTCGATGGAGCAGGACAGGCCAAGGCCGCCGGCCGATCTTGTGTGTTCCTGCCTGCGCAGTGGGAGTCATCACTCGTTCACCACTTCATGATCCTTGCGCAACAGCGTTCGGGCGGACTCCACATCGAGCGCGATTTGGCGGCTCAAGGCATCGGCATCGGCAAACTGGATGTCACCCCGGAGCGGCTGCACAAACTCCACGGCAATCGACTGTCCATACAAATCCTGATCTTGGTCCAACAGATGCACTTCGAGCACCCGCTTGCCAGCATCGAAGGTCGGCCTCGTGCCAATATACGACACGGAATCATATCGCCGACGGTTCCAGACGGTCACCGTCGCATATACCCCATCGGGCGGGACAACACGATCAGGCGGCACGCAAAGATTGGCCGTGCGGCATCCGAGCGCCTGTCCTCTCTGAGCTCCGGGTGCGACCTCTCCGGTCACGGCATACCGTCGGCCAAGCAGATGCGCCGCCTGACTGACATCGCCGGCTTGAATGAGTTGCCGGATTCTGGTCGAACTCACAATGCCCCCATGAGCCTCCACCGGCGCGACCGGATGAACGGCGAAACCGTACTGCCCTCCCAACAGGGCAAGGTCAGAAATGGTCCCCGCCCGCTTGTGCCCGAACGCAAAATGCTGGCCGACGAAAATCTCTTTCAGCTTCAACGCCCGGCACAACACCTGATCGACAAATGTCTCCGGCGGCAACGCAGCAAACACTCGATCGAATTCCAAGAGCACCACCTCATCGATCCCCGCGTCGCGAAATCGGTCGAGTTTCTCTTCCGGACTGGTCAGGAACCGGAGATCGACCTGAGGCGCCAAGATTTTCACGGGATGCGGATCGAAGGTCAACACCAACGCCGTACCGTGCTGGTTGCGCGCGGTATCAACCACCGTCTGCAAGAGAGCGCGATGCCCGACATGGTGCCCGTCAAAATTTCCGATTGTGGCGACAGGATAGGACCGGACCGCCCCCCCCTGATATCCGCGAGTCACTTTCATGGATGGTCAATGCAGGAGCCGAGCGGCGTCTTTGGAGAAATAGGTGAGAATGAGATCGGCACCCGCTCGCTTGATCGCCAGCAACGATTCCATCATCGCGCGCGACTCGTCGAGCCATCCGGCGGCGGCGGCGGCCTTGATCATGCTGTACTCCCCGCTGACTTGATAGGCGGCAACGGGCAGAAGCGTGCGCTGTCGAGCCGCGGCGATGATGTCCAAATAGGGCAAGGCCGGTTTGACCATGACGATGTCGGCCCCCTCCTCGATATCGAGATCAATCTCACGGAGGGCCTCGCGTCCGTTTGCCGGATCCATCTGGTAAGACCGCCGATCGCCGAACTGAGGGCTGGAGTACGCAGCATCGCGAAACGGGGCATAGAAACAGGAAGAAAATTTTGCCGCATAGGCCATGATGGGCAGATCAGGAAACCCGGCGTGATCCAATTCATGCCGAATGGCGGCCACTCGGCCGTCCATCATATCTGACGGCGCAACCATATCGGCACCGGCTTGGGCATGCGTGCGCGCCATCGTTCGCAGACAATCCAGCGTTTCGTCATTGAGAATCTTTCCGTCCTTGACGATCCCGCAATGCCCGTGGCTCGTGTATTCATCGATGCAGACATCGGTAATGACGATCAACTCCGGGACATGCTCTTTGACGGCTGTGACCGCCCGCTGCACGATGCCGTGCGGATCCAGCCCCGCGCTGCCCCGTTCGTCTTTCTGCGCCGGGATACCGAACAAGATGATCGCCGGGATCCCCAGCCCATGGATGTCGCGGGCCTCCTTGATCAGCAGATCGATGGACAACCTGAACTGACCCGGCATCGACCCGATTTCCTCGCGCCGACCGTTCCCCTCGATGACGAACAGCGGCGCGATAAAATCAGCCGGCGACAGTGTCGTTTCACGGACCATCCGCCGAAGCGATTCATGTTGCCGAAGCCGGCGGAGTCGCTGAATCGGAAACGCCATATCACCCTACTTCTTTCTTGGAAGGTTCGTCAGAAATACGACAAGATCGCGGACGGAGATTACCCCGACCAGCTTACCATCCCGGGTGACGCCGAGATGCCGCAAATGGGACCGGGCCATCAAATCATTGGCATCCAGCAACGTCTTACTCTCTTCAATCGTCACGATCGGCGCGGACATGATCTGCTCCACCGTCGTCTTGGTCGCCTCCAATCCGGCCGCCACCACCCGGCGCATCATGTCCGTGTCGGTCAAAATGCCGATGATCTCACGGCCATTGGTGACGAATAAGCTCCCGATCCCCTTGTCGCGCATCACACGAGCGGCGGTCTGCGCATCCGTATCCCGTTGGACCGTCACGAACTTGTCTCTCGGAATCATGAATGACTTCACCGGAACCATGTCATCTCCCTCCTTCTTCTGAACGCACGTTATCTCCCGGCCTACCGCCTGTTTGTGCTACCGACTCCCCGCCGCGAGCTGTTCGCGGCTTCCATAATGCCGAACGATCGCGTCAACCAGAGCCGGAATCGTATTTTCCCCCGGCATGACTGAGACCGTCAAACCATATTCTTCAGCCGTCTTCGCGGTAATCGGCCCGATGCAGGCCACCGCCACGGATTGCATCAGCGATCGAACCTGCTCCATCCCTCCGAGCATCTCGACAAAGTTCCTGACCGTCGAAGAGCTTGTAAACGTCACGGCATGGATCTGCCGATCAATCAGTTGCTGACGCCACCCTGCTGCTTCCCCATCGGGGATGATCGTCCGGTAGACCGGCACCACATCGACGTGGGCACCGCGAGCGCGAAGCTCGTCCGGCAACAACTCCCGCGCCACCTCCGCTCGAGGAATGAGAACACGGGCGGCGGCAATGTCCTGCGCGCCCAGCATCGCCAAGACCCCCTCGGCCTGATAGTCCGCAGGCACACGATCGGCCCGCACGCCGAACTTCTCAAGCTCCTGGGCCGTTCGCGGCCCGATACAACAGATGTTCTTCCCGGCCAAACACCGAGAGTCCAGCCCCTTCGCCCCCAGTCTGGTCATGAATTTGGCCACGCCATTCACACTGGTGAAGATCACCCATCCATACGTGTCGATCGCATGAATGGCCCGATCGACGGGGGCCCAATCAGCCGGAGGGACGATCCGAATGGTCGGCGCCTCAACCGGTTCAGCGCCGTACGAGGCCAACCGCTCCGCCAATTCCGTCGCCTGCTCTTTCGCCCGCGTCATCACAATGCGTTTCCCAAACAACGGTCGTTGCTCAAACCAGTTCAACTGCGGCCTGAGCCTCACCACATCGCCCACGACAATCACGGTCGGCGGCTCCAAGTTGGCGGCTTCGGCTTTCTCAACGATATCGGCGAGCGTGCCCACCACAGTCTGCTGCGCGGCCCTGGTTCCCCAACGAATGATCGCCGCGGGTGTGTTCGCAGACCGCCCTTCGGCCGTCAAATTGGCAACGATGGACGGGAGATTTTTCATCCCCATGAGAAACACCAGCGTCCCATGGCTCGTGGCGAGTCGCGGCCATTCCAACCCTGTGGAGGGTTTGTCCGGATCTTCATGCCCTGTGACAAATGTGACGGTCGAGGCCAGGGTCCGGTGAGTCACGGGTATACCCGCATACGCCGGAGCCGCGATCGCCGCCGTCACACCCGGGACGACCTCAAACTCGACACCAGCCGAGGCCAGCGCTTCCGCCTCTTCTCCGCCCCGTCCGAAGACAAAGGGATCCCCGCCCTTCAGCCGCACAACCGTCTTCCCGGCACGCGACCGTTCGATCAATAACCGATTGATTTCTTCCTGAATAGGATATTTTCCTCGTCCTCGCCGCCCGACATACACACGTTCCGCTTGATCGGACGCATGGACCAGCAATGCGGGATTGGCAAGATAGTCGTAGAGCACCACATCCGCCTGCTCAAGGCACTCTTTCCCGCGGAGGGTCAGCAACTTGGGGTCACCTGGACCAGCCCCAACCAAATAGACCTTGCCCATCGATCCTCGTGGCCTCATCAGGCCCTTCCGTAAATCTCGCGAAGAATCTTGTCGCCGCCTCGGGCCAGCAACCGTTCAGCCAACTGCACGCCCAGCGCATGAGCCTCTGCGGTCTTTCCTGTGATCTCTTCGCGGAGAATCGTCTTCCCATCGACGCTGGCCACAAGACCGTCCAAGGTCAATTGCCCATCGGATAAGGTCGCATGGGCAGCAATCGGCACCTGACATCCGCCTTCCAAGCGGTTCAAGAACGCCCGTTCCGCCGTGACCGTTGTCCCGGTGGACTGATCATTGAGGCGCTCCAGAATCCCCCGTACAAAATCGTCTGCGCTCCGTCCTTCGATGCCCAACGCGCCTTGGCCGATCGCGGGCAAGCTGACGACCGGATCGAGATACTCGGTAATCTCCTGAGCCCAAGCCAACCGATGCAACCCGGCGGCGGCCAGCACAATGGCATCGAACTGCCCGTCCTTGAGCTTTCGCAGCCGTGTATCCAGATTCCCCCGCAGCATCTCGATGCGCAGATCAGGGCGGGCATTCAGGAGCTGGGCCTGCCGGCGCAGACTGGCCGTGCCGATCCGTGCCCCCTGCGGCAAATCCTTGAACCGGCGCCCATCCCGGCTGATCAAGGCATCGCGGGCGTCCTCACGGGGAGGCACACACAGAATCTCCAGCCCGTCGGGCAACTGTGCCGGAACATCCTTCATACTGTGAACGGCCAGATCGATCTCGCCGGCCAGCAACGCCTCTTCGATTTCCTTGACGAAGAGCCCCTTCCCGCCGATCTTTGCCAACGGCACATCGACGATTTTGTCGCCGGACGTCTGAATCTTGCGCAGCGTAACCTGCACATCGGGCGCCACCTCGCGCAGACGACCCTGAAACCATTGACTCTGCTGTAATGCCAGCTTGCTTCCCCTGGTTCCCAAAATCAGGGTCGCGCGCGGACCATTGGGTAAAGACACGGCGAATCCTTTCTGGCTGACACCGAACGCGAATCACCGCCCGCGCTTGCGCAACGGCGATTCGTGCTCTTCATCCTCGGACTCTGGGGAGACCGGATCAAGATACGCGGGGCGATCGCTCTCCCGCCCGGATTCCGGCCCCTGTGATGAGGACTGGTCGAGATGGAAAAACCGGCGGGCCGCTTCGACAAACGCCGGCCCATTCGACGAATTGACTTCGCTCTTGAGCGTCACCATGGTCCGATGGATCAATTTATTGACGATCGACGCGGCCAGGTTCTCAACCAATTCCTTGTCCTGTGGAGAGAGATGGCCGAGACGGCCGAGGGCTTTGTCGACTTCCGTCCGTTTAATGTCATCCACACGGTTCCGCAACGCGACGATCGTGGGTGTCACCTCGAGCGATTTCATCCACTCGATCATGACCCCGACCTCTTCCACGACCATGCGCTCCGCCTTCTCCGCTTCCTGCAACCGCTCCGCACGGTTTTGCTCCACCCGCTGCGTCAGATCGTCGATGTCGAACAAGAAGGCGTTGTCCACATGCCGCACCGCCGGATCGATGTTCCGCGGCACCGAGATGTCGATCAAGAACATGGGCCGGTTCCCGCGTTGTTCGACCGCCCGTTCGACATCCCCCGCCCCGATGATGTAGTGCGCGGCTCCCGTGGACACCAGCACGATGTCCGCCGAGGCCATCTCATCCTTGAACTGCTCAAACGGCACGGGAGTCCCCCCGAACTTGGCGGCGAGATCGACCGCATGCTGCGGCGTCCTCGTCGTAATGCGCACCTGCCGGACCCCTTGCGCGATCAAGTGCCGCGCCGCCAGTTTGGCCATTTCACCGGCACCGACCAAGAGCACGCTCTTCTCGTCCAAGTTAGAAAAAATTTTCTTGGCCAATTCCACGGCGGCGTAGCTGACGGACACCGCCGTTTCGGCGATCTTCGTCTCCGTCCGCACCCGCTTCGCCACCGAGATGGCTTTCTTGACCACCTTGTTCATAATGACGCCGGTTGTCTTATGTCCCAGCGCCACTTCAAACGCATCCTTCAATTGTCCAAGGATCTGCGATTCACCGATAATCATCGAATCAAGGCTCGCCGCCACCCGGAACAAGTGCGCGATCGCCCGATCGCCGGTGTGCCAATACAGATGCGGCGTGAGTTGCTCGGAAGACAGCGACAGATGCGTATCGGCCAGGAACTGCTGGATCCGCCCGTACCCCGCTTCGACATCGTCGACGACAGCGTAGACCTCCACGCGATTGCAGGTGGAAAGCAAGACCCCTTCCCTGATGCCGGGATAGGTGCAGAGCCGGCCAAGCGCCTCTCCCAAACGGCTTTCCGGCACGGCCAGCTTCTCGCGAATCTCAACCGGCGCCGTTTTGTGGCTCAATCCAACGACAATCAGATGCATGTTACGACAGTACTCCGCGGTCTTTCAGGAGGACACCCACCAACGTCAGAATGACGCAGGCGAAGCCTACCACCGTCAAATAGGCGGCCCGCTTGGCCCGCCATCCGACCGTCAACCGTCCTAACAGCACGCCGAAATAGAACAGCCATGTGATCAGCGCACCCGTCTGTTCGGGGTTCCAACTGACATACGATCCCTGGGCGAACTCGGCGGAGATCGCGCCCGTCACAATCCCCAGCGTCAACAGAGGAAATCCCAGCACGATGGATTGCTGATTGAGATGATCGAGAAAGTCGAGCGCCGGCAATTTGCTGTACAGCACATTGAAGCGTTTTGACTTGAGCAGCCGTTCCTGAATCAGGTACATCACCCCGGCGACGAACGCGACGGCAAATCCAACCGTTCCCAGCATGCTGAGCGTGACGTGGAACCAGAGGGTCTTGAATACCGGCTGCAGTGTGGGTACCGTCTCGGGCAGGGCCGCGGCTGATACCAGGGATACAAGAGCCAAGGGGACCATGAACGAGCCCAGCACATGAATGCGATGGCGAAACTCCACGACCAGGAACACAAGGATGATCATCCAGGAAAAAAAGGACAAGGCTTCATAGAAACTGGGGTGGGCCGGCAAACCGGTTCCGGCCATTCGCGCCGCCAACGCGAGCGTATGCGCCAGAAACCCACAGGCGGTAATGCCCAACGAGACCTTCGACAAGGCTTCGGATCGGCGCAGCAGATAGGCGAGAAACGATACGGTAGCCACAAAATACAAGGCCATCGTAATCATAAAACAGACAGCTGCCATGGGGGATACCCCTGCTACGGTTAAAGAACTGGACCCGACAAGATAAACAAGAAATTATATAGATGCAGCGAGAACGGAGTCAACAAACCACCGGTGAATCAGGGATTTGCGCCGGCCAACCGGGTAAACCGGGAACCCTTTCGCTTGTCGCGGTGCCGATCGGGCATCTCGACGATCTGACCGTCCGCGCCCTCCGAACGCTCGCCGAAGCCGACGTGATCGCCTCCGAAGACCCGGCGGCCACCCGAGCACTGCTGGCTCATCATGGAGTGACCGCCACCCTCACAAGTTACGGCCCCACCAATATTCACGACAAAGTCGCGGTCCTCATTCACCGGTTGCAGCAGGGGGCACACGTAGCCTTGGTGTCTGACAGGGGATCTCCGGTAGTCGCCGATCCAGGCTCCCTGCTCGTCAAGTCGGCCCATCGCTACGGCATCCGCGTTATCTCGGTTCCCGGCCCTTCAGCCCTGACAGCGGCAGTCGCAGCTGCAGGACTCGCTTCCCGTTCATGGGTGTTTGAAGGACCGTTACCGGAAACACCATCAGCCCTCCGTCACCGGCTGCAGACTCGGCTCCAAGACAAGACTCCCACCGTGGCGTTTTGCGCGGCTCAATCGATCGTCTTCGCCGTGCGCACGATTGCGGCCATCGCCCCTCGACGGCACATCGCACTCGTCTGTGACCTCACGAAGCCACATGAACGGATCATCCAGGGAACAGCCGCACATGTTCTACGGAAACTGGACAATGCCCTGACGACTCAGGACATCACACTGATTGTGAAGGAAGGACGGCCTGTGCCACAAATCAGGACCGGCCCATTCAAACGAGGAAGTGGGAAAAGGAACGGTTAGCCCACATGAGTCATGTGGGTTAGGGAAGGTCTGATTTATTCCCCGTTGGTGATGTGCTATGAGAAATGCAGCACTGAACGGGAGGCGCATCCATGCACCAACAGACCTTTGCCGAAGTCCCCTTCGAGCAGTATCGCAAATCCACCCGCCGGGAACGGTTCCTCGATGAGATGCATCGCGTGGTGCCGTGGGCGGAATTGGTGATGGTGATCGAGCCGGT
>VGXE01000052.1 GCA_016873455.1 Nitrospira sp.
CGTAAATGGACCGGCTCACTGTCTCAGACATCAGCATCGCCGGCGTACGCCGATACAAACCTAAGCAAGGGGATCGAAGGCAACTCCGGGCGGGATGCCCTGTTGTCGCTGGAAGAAATCCTCCGCTCCCGCCGGCCGACACCGACCCCCTCTCAGACAGGGGAGCCTAGAGTCACCTCAGCCGGCTGACCGTCTGCCAACCGTCAGTCGTCATACGTCATCCGTCAAACGGTCGACTAGAAAACTTCACGATTGACGAATGACGCGTGACGAATAACCTTCTCCCCATCCTCCTTGCATTCCGGTTCCAGCCGGTGCTATCATCGCCCTTCTTTGAGTCTGGTGTATCAGTTCAACCAGTTGGTTTTTCACGGGATTATGTTCATGTGCCCGTGCGGCTGACCGCGCCCAAGGAGGCGCCTCATGTATAAGACCATCTATATCCCCGTCGATAACTCCGACCATTCCAATACGGCTGTGGACGTCGGCGTCCACATGGCCAAGATCTTCGGCTCCAAGATCGTGGGCAGCCACGTCTACGCCGCCAAAATGCACGACAAGCGCTTCAAGCAAATGGAAGCGGGCCTGCCTGAGGAGTACCACGACGAGAAGGAGCTCGACCGCCAGCGGCAAATCCACGACTCGCTGATCACTCGTGGACTGCAGATTATCACCGATTCCTACCTCGACTACGTCGATAAGAAGTGCACCGAGTCCAATCTGCCGCTCGAACGCCGGTCACTTGAAGGACGCAATTGGAAAGTGCTCTCCGAAGACATCAACACGAACGGGTACGATCTCGTCATCATGGGCGCGTTGGGTGTGGGCGCTGTGAAAGACAGTGTCATCGGCAGCAACACAGAACGGGTAGTGCGCCGGGTCCGCAACTCCGACATGCTGATCATCAAGCATACTCAGCCGATGACGAACGGCAAGATCGTCGTGGCCGTGGACGGCAGCCCCTATTCCTTCGGCGGGTTGATGACGGGCCTGCAATTGGGCAAGGCATTGAACATGCCCGTTGAAGCCATTTCGGCGTTCGACCCCTATTTCCACTATGCCGCGTTTCACAGCATTTCCGGCGTCTTGAACGAGGAAGCGGGCAAAGTCTTCCGGTTCAAGGAGCAGGAAAAGCTGCACGAAGAAATCATCGACAGCGGTTTGGCCAAGATCTATCAGTCGCACCTCGATATCTCGCGTGAAATTGCCCAGGCCGAGCAGACCGACGTGAAAACCACCCTGCTGGACGGCAAGGCCTTTGAGAAGATCATTCAATACGTCCGCAAGGACATTCCGGCCCTGTTGATTGTCGGCCGCATCGGCGTCCACAGCGACGAGGATATGGACATCGGCAGCAACACGGAGAATCTCCTCCGGAGCGCGCCCTGCAACGTGCTGGTCTCAAACCGCAAGTACGTGCCGCCGATCGACACCCAGGCGGAATACACGATCGCCTGGACCGAGGAAGCCCTGCGCCGGATGGAGAAGATCCCCGTCTTCGCGCGCGGCGTGGCCAAGACCGCCATTCACCGATACGCGATCGAAAAGGGCCATACGATCATCAGCAATACTGTCGTGGATGCGGCGGTCGGGCACATTTTACCCAAAGGCGCGATGGATGCGATGCGGGCCCTGGGCGGCAGTCTGGACGCAGCCGGTATCGACCGCGACAAAATGCAGGCAGACGACGCGGTGGCGAAAGAGCTTATGGGCTCGACACTCAGCGGCATGATGACCCAAGTGGTGGAAGAAAAGCCGGCGGTGTCCGAAGCAACTCAGGCCTATCTCGACCGCATGAACCAGAACTATTTTGTGTGCGACGGCTGCGGATACATCGGCAAGGGCGAGACGCCGGTGAAATGCCCGGTCTGTGCCGCCGACGGCGCGAAATTCAAACAAGTCGACAAGAGCATCTTCGACGCGGCCGCCAAGTCCGAAGGTGCACTGGAGACCGACCTCGCGTACGACGACGTGCCGATGCAGTGGACGAAAGACGCCAAAGAAGCGATCCGGGCTGTGCCGGCCGGATTCCAACGCCGCCGCGCCAAGGCCAAGATCGAAAAGAGCGCGCGCAAACTCGGCATGACCACGATCACGTTGGAATACGCCGCCCCGATGATCAAAGAGGCAGCGGACGAAGATTACCAACCGATTTTCGCCAACAAGGGCACCGGGACCTCCACCGAAGCGGAAGCGAAACTGGCGACCGTGAGCGGAAACGGCGCCAATGGAAACACCCAGCATGAGCAGGCCCCTGCCAACAACGGCAATGGTCATGCGGAATCGTCCCCCTACACCTGGACGCCGGATGCGCAAGCCAGGTTGGACCGGGCACCGGAAGGCTTCATGCGGGGCTGCACCAAAGCGCTGATCATCAAGCATGCCGAGAAGATCGGCGTGACGCACATTACGCTCGAAGTCGCCACTGAAGGGATCGAACAGGCGAAGGGCTATATGGCCGACGCCATGAAAACCGGCGACCTCAAGAGCATGATCGCAAACCTGACTGGCAAGGCTAGCTCCTAGCCTTGCCAATGTTAAATTTTGAATCGTGAATGTTGAATGATCGAGGCTTGTCTCTTAGTTGAAGTAATTCAACATTTATCATTCAACATTTAACACTCTCCAGCGAAACAATGGGCAAATCGCTTCCCATCTTCAACGGTTCCTCGCTCGGCGGTACGCTAGGATCGCTCCAGCAGCAAGTCACCAACTTCTTCACGCCTACTCCGCAAGGCGATGGCCCCCACGATGGCCGAACCGTCGACGATTTCAAGCCCTATCTCGTCGCGTTGAATCTGACGAAGCGCTGCAACCTCAAATGTGACCATTGCTATCTCGACGCTACGACCAAAGCAGCCGGCGGCAACGATGAGCTGTCCACGGAGGAATGTTTCCGGCTCATCGACCAAATCGCCGAGGTCAATAAAGGATGCCTGCTCGTTATTACCGGCGGCGAGCCGCTGGTTCGCCCGGACATTCTCGACATCGCGCGCTACGCCGTAAAACTCGGCTTCATGGTGGTCTTCGGCACCAACGGCATGCTCATTGACGACCGGATGGCCAAGACCCTGGTTGAGATCGGCGTGATGGGCGTGGGCATCAGTATCGATTCACTCGACCCGGCCAAACACAACGCCTTCCGCGGCGTGCCCGGCGCGTGGGAAGCGGCGGTTGCAGGGATTGAGGCCAGTAAACGCAATGGCCTCCAGTTCCAAATCCATTTCAGCGCACAGCCGATGAACTACCAGGAGCTCCCGGCAGTCATCGACTGGGCCCATCGGCTCGGCGCCCGTGTGTTGAATGTCTTCTTCATGGTCTGCACAGGCCGCGGCGAGGAATTAACCGACATCACCCCGGCACAGTACGAAGAAGTCCTCGGCTATCTGGTGACCTGCCAAGACAATTACCAGGGCATGCTCGTCCGGGCCCGCTGTGCCCCGCACTTCAAGCGGCTGGCCTACGAAAAAGATCCCAATTCGCCGATCACGAAGGCGACCGGGTATATGGGCGGTGGATGCCTGGCCGGGACGAACTACGCCCGCGTCACGCCCAACGGCGAACTGACGCCCTGCCCCTACATGCCCCTGTCAGCCGGAAACGTCAGGCAGGACAGCTTTGCCGATCTGTGGACTCGATCCGATATCTTCAACTCATTTCGCTACCCGCAACTTAAGGGCAAGTGCGGCGATTGCGAGTACACCGACATCTGCGGAGGCTGCCGTGCCCGTCCCTATGTGGACCACGGGGATTGGCTGGATGAAGACCAGTGGTGTCTGTATACGCCCAAGGGCGGTGAGAAGATTAAAGTGGCGTTCAACACCCCGGAGGAAACTGAGGTGGCCTGGGATGACGCCTCGGCATTGCGCTTGAGCCGCATCCCC
Organism: Nitrospira sp.; assembly: GCA_016873455.1. Taxonomy (GTDB): domain Bacteria; phylum Nitrospirota; class Nitrospiria; order Nitrospirales; family Nitrospiraceae; genus Nitrospira_D. The sequence goes on from VGXE01000052.1 coordinate 3,885, forward strand.
TACTTCCTCCGCGCAATGGTCAAGAAAGGCGTCGAAAAACACGCCCGCGAACACAACGTCGCGCTCATAACTGTCGAATTGATGGAAGAACTGCGCAAGAAACGCTTCGGCAACGAGGCGCCGGTATTCAAATTCTAGCGTGAAACGTAAAACGTGAGACGTAAAAGGTCCGTGTTTGCCGCCTCTTTCCTTCTTGCTGACGTTTCACCTTTTACCTTTCACTTTTCACGGTACTAGGAATGGACGCTCTCGACAGCCTTTCCCTCGATCTCCGCACGTTGATTCCGATCCTTAACCACTGGCTCCACCTCGTCTCAGCGGTGATCTGGATCGGCGGACTGGCCTTTCTCGTGATGGCAGTCACACCAGGGCTGCAGAAGGCCGTGGCGAAGGACCAAATCAAGCCCATTACCGACGCCTTCTACCAACATTACAAGAAAGTCGCCGGCATCCTCCTCGTGGTCCTGCTGTTCACCGGCGGCATCAACTTGCACTACGTCAATCAAGTCATTACGTCACAAACCGGCGCCGGCATGCAGCACCATGCCAAGTATCTGATCGTCTTTTGTGTCAAACTGCTGCTCGTGCTTGGGCTGCTCACCCTATTTCTCTATACCGTGATCTTCAAATCCGATGACCATGCCGAGGAAGGCGAGTCGTATGAAGCCATCCCGTTTCAACGTGCCGCACTATGGATGGGCTTCTTCATCATCCTCTGTGCCGCTGCCATGAAACACCTACACCAGTAGATTCACACCTCTTCCTCGCCTCAACTTCTGTATCGAACTAGATACTCCTCCTGATACCCCATCCGATACAATCGGGCTGCCGCACCCCATATTCCTTCTCAGACAGTGCCGCAAATAGCCTTTTCCGTTTACGGCATACCAATGCAGCCGATGGCACAACCGTTGCTCAGTCTGATCACTGTACGGTGATGTGGTGAGCCGACAACTTTCTCCTGGCGGCACGCGACTCTGTCCCTTGCCGTCTCGCAGCTCTTGGATTTGCCCTCCAGAGCCAGGTTGTTGCCTCAACCCGTTGCCAACAGCGCCATGCCTCTAAGGAGGCATGGCGCCTTTTGTGTTGTTGTCCTAGAGTGAGAAACCGGGCTTGGATGGCTAATCAGTGGCAGAGCTCATCCGCCACCGATCGACTAGCGAGTCGGCCTCGACCCCGAAAAAGCCCGCTTGAAGACGGTCTTGAGACCAAAGTAGCCGATGGAGTCTTTTAAATTGGAATAGAGACGCTTGACGGGATTCATGTGCGGGTCGGTGACATATTCCATCGTCAAGGCGATCCGCTCTTCCCCTTCTCCCAGGGGCGTGACGGCATGCCACAGCTTGTCGCCGTTGAAAATCACCAGGTCGCCCGGCTCCGTGACCAGTTCAAGATGGCGAGAGGATTTTGTTGGGTGGTCCTTGAAGAGCTCACAGACCAGCTTACAGTGCGTAGACCGGTCGACTAATCCCATCAGAATCGTATAGCGAGCCCCCTTGTAGTAGGACGTGTCGTAATGAAACCCGATGTGATCGCCCGGCTCCGTGTAGTAGTAGAGCGCGCAGGAATGGGGGTCATTGTCCGGACAAAATCTCAAGTCGGCATTTGTGAGTCGGCTGAGGAAAGTCTTGAACGCATCTGACCGGTACAGATCCAGAAACAGCGGGGCTTTTTCCTGCACCGTATAGAAACTGACACTGCCCCCCTTCTTGTGGCCTGGAATATAATTGCGATTGAGGTCCCCTTTCAGGGTCTGGGCCTCTGGCGCAAACGTCTGCTCCACAAACGTCCTGGGCAAGAACTGCGGGATGACCAGAAACTCGTTCTGCTCCCAATAGTCCTTGTGCAGTTGTTCGAAATCTAATTGACGAATGGCCTGCTCAACGGCCTCCGCCACTTTATTGGAACTGACCGCCGTCACCATAACCAACCCCTTCTACGAGATTCGTCACACGTCATTCGTCAATCGTGATGATGTCTTCTCCGACCGTTTGACGATTGACGATCCTACCGATTGACGCCTGACACTTGACGAACAACGGCTTTCATTGCGGCCCATTCAGCACCGGTGCCTTGACCACTTCCACGTCCGATGGCGCTTTAAAATCGAATACCTCGTTCCCCAACTCTTGATTCGGCTTCAAGGCGGAGAATTCAAATGTCGCTACGTTGCCGCTGATTTCATGGAGCGACACCGTGCGCAGAAAATAGGTTTTGGGGAACACCTCGACGACGATCCGCTGAATATTGCGGGTCGACTCATGCTCCTTGTCTTTCGGAATGAGTGTGACCAGACGAATACCCCCGGTTCCTCGTTCTTTTCCCGTCGCCGGCTGGACGTCGAACGATTCGTCCAACTTACCCGCCCCCTGCAAGAGTTCAAGCGGCGCAGTGGACGCCGCCATCTGCGTCAACTTTCCCACCAGCACCTGCTTGTGTTCCGGCACATAGACTTTCACGTCGTCCTGCATGACGTAAATTTGTTCCGTCGCGGGATTGAGATAGTCCCACCGCAACCGTCCCGGCTTCTTGATGTAGACCCGCCCGGAAGAGATGACCGGCCGTTCGAATCCTTCGATCCTGGTGGTCTGGACGAACTCGGCTTGAAGATCCTTGGTCTTCTCGTACCGCGATTGAATCTGCTTCACCACATCGCGGGCCTCTTGCCATGCTTTGTCGCCATGAGAAGATTCGCCTCCCCAGGTGACGGTTGCACACAACAGCGTGACGAGGACACCTGCCCACCGGATGCTCATGACTCCGCCGCTCCGACGGGACCCCGTCGTCCCAAGACTTCCCGACGCCCATCCCGGCCCGCTGCCCCGACGATTCCCTCGGTCTCCATCTGTTCAATCATGCGGGCCGCGCGCGGATACCCGACCCGCAGCCGGCGCTGAATGAGCGAGGCTGAGGCTTGCCCGGTCGTCAGCACCAATTCCTTGGCCTGTTCATAAACCTCGTCCTTCGCTTCCTCTTCCGCCGCCTCGTCGGCCTTGAGCGACTGCAACTCCTGATTGTAGACCGGCATGGCCTGTTGTTTCACAAACTCGACGACGGTGCGCACGTCGTCGTCGGACACGTAGGACCCATGCAACCGAACGAGGCGTCCTGTTCCTGAGGCCAAATACAGCATGTCGCCTTGACCCAGCAGCGCCTCGGCGCCGTTGGCATCCAGGATCGTCCGCGAATCCGTCTTCGAAGACACTTGGAACGCGATACGGGCGGGGAAGTTGGCCTTGATCAGTCCGGTCAACACATCGACCGATGGCCGCTGCGTGGCCAGCACGAGATGAATACCCGACGCCCGCGCCATTTGAGCCAGTCGTGCGATTTTATCTTCCACGTCCTTTGGCGCCACCATCATCAAATCCGCCAGCTCATCGATCATGACGACGATGAACGGCAGCGGCTCCGGTGGCGTAGACTTCGGCTGCATGCATCCGATCTCACCCTCGGCGATCGTGGTTTCACCGGCGGACAGCCGTTCCTCCTCAGATAAAAACTGCATCGGCAGTTCGGTTTGCTCGACGCTCGGCGACGGGCGCTCGGCAAAGGCTTCATGCAGCCCGGCCACCTTGCGATTATACGCCTCGATATTTCGCACACCGGCTTCCGCCAGCAGCTTATACCGCCGTTCCATTTCAGCCACCACCCAGCCCAGCCCCTTGGCCGCCGCCTTGGCATCCGTGATGACGGGACGGAGCAGATGCGGGATCCCTTCATACGATTGAAATTCCAGCATCTTCGGGTCGATCAGCAAGAGCTTGACCTCGTTAGGCTTGGCGGAAAACAGGATGCTCAACAACATTGTATTCAAACTGACGCTCTTGCCGGCCCCCGTGGCGCCGGCCACGAGCAGATGCGGCATCGTTTTGAGATCCGCCGTCACCGGTGCGCCGAAGATGTCCTTGCCTAGGGCCATCGTGAGTTTCGAACGCGCCCGGCTGAAGGCGCTGCTCATGACGACTTCCTTGATCGACACAGTTTCGCGCGACCGATTCGGCACCTCGATCCCGACCACCGACTTGCCGGGAAGCGGCGCCACGATACGAAGACTCACGGCCTTGAGCGCCAGCGCCAGGTCATCGGCAAGGCTCACAATGCGGGCCACCTTGGTCCCGGGCGCCGGTTCGAACTCATACATCGTGACCACCGGACCGGGCCGGACTTCCGTCACTCGGCCATTGATCCCGAAACTTGCCAGCGCTTTGGATAGGACATCGGACTGAGCCTTCAACTCGTCATCCGACATGCGGCTCAACGAACCGGAGGGATCACTCAGAATCGTGTCAGGGTCAGGGAGACTGTATTCTCCGGCTTCGACCGGCGGGGCCACCACTTCAGGCTCATTCTCATCCTCGTCCGGCTCCACCACGGCTGCCGGTGGAATGACCGCGGGTTGAATGACCGGAGCCGCCACAGCAGCTGGGACCGGCAATTCGTCCAACGGCTCGGCGATGGTCTGCACTTCGTCGGCCACTCGATTGGGCTTTGGTGCCTTAGTTCTTTGGTTCTTGACCGGCTCCTCAGGAAGGGTCTCCTGACGTTCCGGCCTCATGGCAGCCATCCATTCGCGAAGCCCTGTCAATCGTTCCGGAATGCGACGGACCGCTTCGCCAAGCGACAACGGCGTCGTCAACAACATCGACACCAGAAATCCTGCGATGATCAGAATATGCGCCCCGGTGCCGGCGAACACGGAGCGCAGCCCGTCTCCGACCACCTGGCCGACGACACCCCCTGCCATTCCCCGCGAGATCATGCCGCTCGTCAAGGTCGGAACGGCTGTCATTTCAAGATGAAGAAATGCACTCAGAAAGAAGACGGCCGCCAGGGAACTGCCCGCCGTTCTCAATCGAATACTGACAGGGGTTTGGGAGAAACAGCGAAATCCGAGCCGCCCTAACAACAGTGGAAACAGATAGGCCGCCCCGCCGATCGCATAGAACAATCCTCCACCCAAGAGGGCGCCAAACGATCCGATCATGTTGCGCGGAGGTTTCGCGGTCGACGCGCCATCCGTCACCGTTTGTGCCTCTCCCGGCACAAAGGACAGGAGGCTCAGCAGCATCAGGAGACTCAGCGCGATCAGAATGACGCCGACGACTTCCCGCTGCATATGAGATGGAGGAGAAGGGGCACGGCGGGCTTCGCCCCGCTTGGCCGAGGTAGTGGCAGCCATGGCGCGGATGCTAACACAGGGGAAAAGTCATTTCAAACAACGGGACGGAAAACCGATGACAGGACTTGCTTCAGGCAGATTGTGCAGGCGTGGTATGACGGATGATCTTGCCTTCGACGAGATAGACCACCAACTCGGCGATGTTGGTGGCATGATCGGCGATTCGTTCGAGGTATTTGGCAACGAAACTCAATCGGATGGCGCGTGTAATCGTGTGTGGGTCCTCGCTCATATACGACAGGAGCTCGCGGAAGATCTGCTCCATCAGATCATCGACCAGATCGTCGTTCGCAAGCACTTTCCTCGCCAGTGCGGAATCATCCTTCACGAACGCGTCGATGCTTTCCTTCACCATCGCCCGGGCGATATTGCCCATCCGGGGAATATCGATGTAGGGCTTCAGCTGAGGCTCTTCATTCAGCTCGATCGTCCGCTCGCAGACGTTTTCAGCCAGATCACTGATACGCTCGAGTTCCGTGGAGATCTTCATGGCGGTCGTCACCAAGCGCAGATCCCTGGCGGCCGGCTGATGGAGCGCGAGCAACCGGAGGCACTCTTCGTCGATCTCCACATCAAGGGCGTTGACCTTGTGGTCCCGCGAGATCACCTGGCGGGCTTGGTCCGAATCCCGGTTGGTGAGGGCAGAGAGCGCTTGGTCGATCTGGTCCTCCGCCAGGCTGGCCATGCGGACCAGGGTAGCCTTTAATTCAGCCAATTCTTCGTCAAAGTGCCGCAGCCGCATCGTCAGCCAAATCGTCCTGTGATGTAGTCTTCCGTTTGTTTTTGCGCCGGTGCGGTAAAGAGCTTCTTCGTGAGGCCGAATTCCACCAATTGCCCCATATACAAGAACGCCGTCCAGTCGGAGACCCGCGCCGCTTGTTGCATGTTATGGGTGACAATGACGATGGTCAATTCTTTCTTCAATGTAAACAACAGCTCTTCGATTCTCCCCGTTGCGATGGGATCCAGCGCGGAACAGGGTTCGTCCATCAAGAGCACGTCTGGCTTAACGGCCAACGCCCGCGCGATACACAGCCGCTGTTGTTGCCCACCGGACAGGCCCAAGGCGCTCTTAGTCAGTCGATCTTTCACCTCTTCCCACAGACCGGCACCCTGCAGGCTGTGTTCAACAATGCCGTCCAGTACCGTTCGCTGGTTGAGCCCCTGCAAGCGAGGACCGTAGGCGACATTTTCATAGATGGATTTGGGGAAGGGATTGGATTTCTGGAACACCATCCCGACCCGTTTCCGAAGATGGGTGATATCGATCGAGGGGCTGAAGATATCTTCGTTGTCGAGCAGAATATCCCCCTCATGCCGAGCGCCCTCGATAAGGTCGTTGAGGCGGTTCATGCACCGGAGCAGCGTGGATTTTCCGCAGCCGGACGGCCCGATGAAGGCGGTCACTTGATGTTCGGGAATATCGATGCCGATTTTGAACAGGGCTTGTGTCGGCCCATAGAAAAAGCTGAAGCTCCGGACAAGCAGCTTCGATTTCGCCGGCGCGTGATCATGCTGCGGCGCCATGGAATGCCCCTGCCCCCCATCCTGCATGGTCATGAGGGACGGCACGGCAAGCGGCAGACTGCCGGTCATGGTTCTATACTGCCGATCCAGCATACTTCTTCCTCACGCGATTCCGCAGCACGATGCCCGCCAGATTAAGCGCGACCACGACAAGAATCAAGACCAGTGTCGTCACGTACACCATGGGTTTGGCCGCTTCGACGTTCGGCGACTGAAAACCGACATCGTAAATGTGAAAGCCCAGATGCATGAACTTCCGGTCCAGGTGAAGGAACGGCCAGGCCCCATCGATCGGCAACGCCGGCGCCAGCTTGACCACACCGGTCAACATCAACGGGGCCACCTCTCCGGCGGCGCGCGCCATGGCGAGGATCAGCCCGGTGAGAATGCCGGGGAGCGCCGCCGGCAGGACCACCTGCCAAATCGTTTCCCATTTCGTCGCGCCCAAACCGATCGACCCTTCGCGATACTCCCTCGGCACAGCGGCCAATCCTTCTTCCGTCGACACAATGACGACGGGAACCGTCAAGAGCGCCAACGTCAATGAGGCCCAGAGAATACCACCGGTGCCGAACGTGGGATTCGGCAGCCGATCAGAAAACCACAGCGCATCGATCGTCCCGCCGACCCCATAGACGAAAAACCCCAGACCAAATACCCCAAACACAATGGACGGCACACCCGCCAGATTATTGACCGCGATGCGGACCAGCCTCACGATCACGCCTTGACGGGCATATTCCCGCAGATACAGCGCGCCGATCACGCCGAACGGCATGACGATGACGGTCATGATCAGCACCATCATGACGGTCCCAAAAATCGCCGGGAAGATCCCTCCCTCCGTATTGGCTTCGCGCGGCTCCGTCGTCAGCACCGCCCACACGTTACCGATATACACCCAGGCTTTCCCAAGCACTGACAGATCGTTGGGCGTGAGGAGGCGGAGGACCTGCTCCAGTGGGATAGACTTTTCCTTTCCGTTCGCATCAGCGACGAGCAGGCTGTAGGCATCGGCAGAATCAGGCACCGCCGCTTGACGAAGCAGCGGTGGCAGGGCCTGTTGAATCGACGCCGCCCCTTCGGTGACGACCTCGTCCCCTTTGTGGAGGGCCGACACCCGGCCATAAAAATTCCCCCATTCCCGCCGTTCCAAGATAATGAGATTGGCCGGCCGGCTTCGTTCGACAATCTGGTCCGTATTGATCCAGCGATAGTCCAATCCATAGAGGTCGCGATTCCCGACCTTGACGCGGATGCGAGGCACGCCCTTTGGACTGACCTCTTCTCCGGCCAGCTGACCAATGACATGTTTGCCGTCCTTCAAGGTCAGCTCGATGAGATCAGACGGCCAGAAGTAGCCGAAGCCGTTGATGAGGATGAGGAACAGGAGGCCGCCGATCATCAACAATGACAACGAGAGCCCTGCCCCGCACCCCCAGACAAAGAGATCGCCGGTGGCCCAGAATTGCTTGAGCCAGGCTCTCATGTCTCACACCCGATGGACGTCCGCACGATCACCTATCCTCTTTTCGACATCCTGCTAGAATTGGCTGTACTTCGCCCGTAACCGCTGCCGAATAAGTTCAGCTCCGGTATTGATCACAAACGTGACGAGAAACAGCAGCAGCCCCGCTAAGAATAGCGTCCGATAGAGCGTCCCCCCATGGGGCGCTTCAGGAATTTCTACCGCGATGTTGGCCGACAACGTTCGAAAGCCATTGAACGCGCTCCAGTCCATGATCGGGGTATTGCCCGTCGCCATCAGAACGATCATGGTCTCTCCAACCGCCCGGCCTAATCCAATCATCAACGCTGAAAAGATGCCGGGACTGGCGGAAATGAGCACGAGATGCGCGAGCGTTTGCCATCTGGTCGCACCGAGCGCCAGGGAGCCCGCGATGAGATTCTTGGGCACATTGGACAAGGCCTCTTCCGAAATGCTGTAGATGATGGGAATGATCGCAAACCCCATGGCGGCGCCGACGACAAGCGCGTTGCGCTGGTCGTACCGAAGCCCGAGGTGCGCTTCGAGCCAGGCCTTGTACGGTGTGTCGAACAGGATCGACTCCCACCAACTGTTGGCTTCAATGCACCCCCAGATGACTCCGATAATAACCGGCACCATGAGCAGCGCTTCGGCGCCAGGACGGATTCGCCGGCGTACGGAGTTCGGAAGCACCAGAAACAACAAGGCGGATACGACAATCGTCAGGGGAAGCACGATCGCCATCGCGGCGATTGCCGGGAAGTTGCGTTCCAGCACCGGAGCAAACCAAAGACCAGCGAGAAATCCGAGGACCACGGTCGGGAGGGCGGCCATGATCTCGATCGTGGGCTTGAGCTTGGCCCGTAGGCTCGGATGCATGAACATCGCAGTATAGATCGCCGCCAACAGGGCAAACGGAACCGCTAAGAGTAAGGCGAAGACGGTGCCTTTCAAGGTGCCGAAAATAAGCGGGGTCAGGCTCAGCTTCGGCTCGAAATCATCCGAGCCGCTCGACGACTGCCACACAAGATCAGGCTCGCTATACCCTTCGTACCAGACCGGGAAAAACAGGGTGCGCCACGTGATTTCCGGATGCGGATTCTGAATCTGGTAATGGATCACGCGATCCGTGTCCGTCACACCAACAATTCCGTCGGCCTTGGGGGCGAAGTAGACGTTGCGAATCGGCCCCTGTTGTGGATGGAGTTGTAATAAGGTTTGTTCGGATGTGGAATGGTGCAGCCGGATCTCCCCCGCGGCATCGGCGGTGATAAACCCCTTGTCCCGTTGAGAAATCGTGATGCCGGTGACCGCCCCGGCATGGGGTGAGAACCGATGGACCGCTTTCATCCTGATGACATTGCTGTCTGCAGACTCCCGCACCGGCATCCAGACCGCGACCTGCCCGGTGGCACTGCCGACCGCGATGGCCCGGTCTCCGATCAACGGCGCCAGTGCCGTCACGGCCTCGCCCTTCTCAAACGCGAGAGACGTCCCTGCCGGAACCGGCTGGGCTGGGTCCCGCAAATCGAACTGGCGCACGGTTCCTTCATCCGTTCCGACAAAGAGCGTGTCCCCTCGGCTATCAAAGGTCAATGCCGTAATCTGGCCCGAGATGTGAGCTGTGAGCTCCGTTTGTGCGACCGATGTATCAGCAGTTCCATCAGGACGCGAGACCCTCCGGCTCCCCACCAACCAGAAGTGCTGATCCTCCGACACAGCGGCAATTCGAGTACCGGACTCTGTCGTTTGATACGCCAGCCTCCTTATCGGACGGCGGGCCGGATCGACCACGACCGGTTCTCCCGTAGTGACCGATGGCGTGATCGACCGGGTCTCCCCGCTGAACTCCTGGACGAACTCGATTGAGACCGGAATCACCTGTCCGCTGTCCGTCCCCAGCGCCAACCGGTGGTCTTTGCCGAGGGCACGCGCGACCGCCGTCACCGAGCCGGCGGCAGTCAATGCTTGCTGTTGAGAGTTCGGCTGGGGGAGAGACTTGTTACTGATGGAGATGAATTCGAGCGATTCGCCTCTCACGACATACGCGAGCTCTTGATGTTCATCGAGACCGACCATCACAGGTGAGGAGGTGGCTCCGCTTACCGGGGAGAGTGCGATCGGCTGAGTTTGGACCGCGTCTGGAGATTGAAAGAGGGGGAGGACCTCCTTTACCAAGAACGCGCACATCCCCAGGATCGCGAGGATGATGGCAACTCCACCGCCGATGATAATCGCGCGGGTGAAGCGATCTGTGAATGTTCTGAGTCGATGCCGATCGAGCAAACGGTCTGCAGCTGTTGGCGAAGCGTTACTCAAGCTTCGCCAATTCCTTTGCAATCACGGCCTGAGGCAAGGGGAAGAATCCGTCCTTGATGACGATCATTTGCCCCTCTTTACTGTAGATGAACTTGATGAACTCTTTGATCAGCGGGTCGAGCGGCTTGTTCGGCGCCTTGTTGACATAAATCAACAGGTGGCGCCAGAGAGGATAGGACCCATTCATGGCATTGGCCTGCGTTGGCGCGACGTATGGCGCTCCCTCCTTCTCAGCCAACGAAAGCACTCGCACACCGGACGTCAAATAGCCGATTCCGCTGTACCCAATCCCAGCGGGATCTTCCGTGATACCCTGCACTACAGATGCTGAACCAGGTTGTTCTTTGACTTCATCTTTAAAATCACCGTTCTTGAGCGCAAACTCCTTGAAAAATCCGTACGTCCCGGAAGCGGAGTTACGGCCGTAGATACTGATCGGCAATTCCGCGACTTCGCCCGTCACACCCAATTGATTCCACCGTTCCAAATTCGCTGGAGCACCCTGTCGCCGAGACTTGGAAAAGATCGCATCGACCTGCGCCATCGTGAGATTTTGAACCGAGTTGTCCTTATTGACGTACACAGCCAGCGCGTCGATGGCGACTGAAAACACGGTGGGCTTATATCTGAACTTCCGTTCAAAGGCATCCAGCTCGGTACTTTTCATCGCGCGAGACATTGGACCCAGTTGCGCAGTGCCTTCGATCAAGGCAGGAGGCGCCGTGCTTGATCCCTTGCCCTCGATTTGAATCTTGACGCTCGGATATTGCTTGCGAAAGCCTTCCGCCCAGAGCGTCATGAGGTTGTTGAGCGTATCCGAGCCGATGCTGTTCACATTGCCGGATACACCGGTGACTTTCACATACCCTTTTATGGTTGGATCCAGCACGATCACGTCATCGGCATGAGCCGCTGGAATAGCCGAAGCAAGAACTCCAAGGAGAACGAAGCAGGAGAGACTAGACTTGGCAGTGGATATGTTCATAAACAGTCCTTTCGTCATCATCAGCTCTTACTGTAGTCACGATTACTTTAATGTTGTCTTATTGCTCACACGTTACACGAGTGTTACAGGCGTGTTACATATGGAGCAGCCTCTGTTTAATTCTGCTTATTTTGAGGGGGCGGGCTCGTCGCCTACCCCCTTTCCAGTAAATTCCCATCGTCAAAAGTTCCATTGCAGCTGTGTCCGGACAATATCCCCTTCACGGATGTTATAAGGAGCCGTCTGCGTGTCGGTACGTCGGCTTCTGGCGTAAGCAATCGTGAGCTCCAGGGCTTTGCCGAATTGCCACTCAGCCCCAACTTCCCATTCCCGGACCACATTGAATGGTGAATTGGTTCGATGCTTCTTGCCACCGCTGTATTCCTGGTACCGCACATAGGGGATCACGCTGGTCAACCACGGCTGATTCACATCCCATTTATACATCCCCTGGACGTAACCACCCTGGATGTTGCCCTCTTCAATGCGAGTTCTGGCCCCGTTCAACTGAGGACCATTGCCCCAGTTCCACTCGGCTTGAAAGCCGATCGGCTGCGGATACAGCACAAAGTGCACCCCAACTCTCTCGTCGAGAATATTGCCATTGTTTTCGACGGTAGGAGTTCCCGGCAGGCCCGTGCCTGAAGGAGTCCCAACATTAAATGTTCCGCGGTACGCATCCACGCC
>VGXE01000053.1 GCA_016873455.1 Nitrospira sp.
AAGCCCGAGCAGATCTCTTTGACTACATCGAACGCTGGCATAACCCGCGCCAGCGTCGGAGACTGGCGGTTCAGCAAGAGGGGGAGAAGCTCTTAACTCAGGTGTCCGTGGAAATGGGGTAGAACCCATGGCGCCGCATGAAGCGTGTCTGATGTAGTAGATGAGCCGAATAGGAGTCGTATTCGGCTCACGTAGGGGGTTTGCCTCACACCTTCCCAAACGTCTTCTCGAAAAACTCCCGTGTCTGGTTCATGTGCTGTTCAATATCTGTTTGGAGGTGTCGAGCGCCGGCTTTCCAGTCGTCGGTGGTGTAGCCGACGCGGCGGGCCAGGAAGATGAATTCATCGGAATCGACCGGTGGGAGGACCCGATCCTTGGCGTTGCCCCGGACCATGCGGAGGCCGTCGATGAGCATGCGGATGAAGAAATAAGCCTGGCGCAGCCGTTCCCCATCCTGACGCGCGATCAGCTTACAATCGACGAGGGCCGCCAGGGCTTGCATGGTATTGGGGGTGCGCAACACGGGGAGTCTCTGGCCATGCATGATCTGGAGGTATTGCACGGCGTATTCAATATCGACGATCCCGCCTGGGCTGTATTTGAGATTCACTGTGCTGCGTTCCACCAATTGCCGTACTTGTTGGCGTCGCAAGTCGAGCGCCGTGGGGATGTCCCAGGGCGCACCGCTGTACACGTAGCGGTCGCGGTGGGCCTCGACCTGTTTGCCCAGCGTGGCATCACCGGCCACCCGCCGCAGCTTGATTAACGACTGGCGCTCGAGTGGGGCGGCAAGGCCGGTGTCGCTGTAATAGCTGGTGATTTCGTCGAACGGGTTGGTCAGTGATCCTTTCCCACCGTGCGGCCGTAGGCGCACGTCGAGATGGAAGATGCCCTCCTGTTTGGCTTCGATCCATTGGAGCAGTTCATGCCCCAGCCGCTCGAAGTATTCGCTGTTCTCAATCGGCTGTTTGCCCCCGGTGCGGCCCGCGTCACCATAGACAAACATCACCTCGATGTCGGAGGCGTACCCGAGCTCTTTGCCGCCAAACTTCCCCAGGCCAAGAATCGCGAAGGGACAGGGTTTCTTGTTCGCCAGAAGCGGGGGGCCATAGAGCTGGTTCAGTTTGGCTTGGCAGTCTTTCAAGCTCCGGTCGACGATGACGTCGGCCAGCTGAGTCAGTGCCGCTGAGAAGTCGGCGAGGGCGATGCCGGGCTCGACGATGTGTTTCATGTCGATGCGGAACATTTCCCGATCTTTGAAACTGTTCAATGCCGTTTTTCTGGCATCGTCGGTCTTGGCCCGATTGACGGCCCGATCCAGCTCCTTGCGGAGTGAGGCTTGCGGAGTGAGGAGAGGAGCGTCGCGATAGTCCTGCAGCAAGGGGAGTAGATTTCCGTGCTGCCGACGGAGAAAGTCTTCCCAGAGAAAATCGCTGGCGCCGAGCAGGCGGGCGAGAATGGGGAATGTTTTTTTGTCGCTCAGAACCGCCAAGGTTTCCTGCTGCGCCTTTCCTGTGGTTTGTTGCATGATCAAGTCGAGAAATTGGTCGAAGGCATCGAGGGCTTTGGCTGGATCGGGGGCCCAGGTGAGGGCATGAGTAAACTGCTTGAGGAGCACGGCCGTCAAGCGCAGTTGCTGCTGATCGGTGGCATCAGTCAGTTTTTGGCCGAAGCGGTTGCGCACATGAAAGCGATCGTGCAGCTTCGAGTCTTCCATCTCGATTTGGGCTTTGGCGATGTACACGTTGCGCATGGCCAGTGCATTGGCAAAGGCGTACAGAAACGCCGGGGTGTCATCCGACCGGATGTCCATAATGGTGTCCGTCGCCGACCGACTATTGTCGAAGGTGATGTGCACGGGATGGAGCAGACCGCTGAACGAACCTCGGCGCTTGCCGAGTTGTTCGACCAATTGCCGATTCACGGCATGGCGGGCTTCCGCGAACTGATTGGTGTCGAGTAAGCCGATGACAGACCGAAGTTCCTCACCGAGCTTCGCCTGCTCAGCCCGTTCGAACGGCACACCAGGCACCGGTTGTACCCGGAAGAGATCGACGATCTTCTTGCGGCTCAATCCGGGCCGCGTTGTGGGCCGCCGGCGCGGCCCGATGCGGGGTGACTTGCCGGCCGATGGCGATGCGGCATCGGTGAAGGTATAGATCTGGCCTTCTTCGATGTTCAGTCCGAAAGCAGACAGCAATCCGCAGATGGTGGCGAATTCCGCGAAGTAGTCGTAGGCGACGATCGTCAGGTCGACGTGTCCCCCGCGTTGTTCCACAATCGTGAGTTCGCAGAGGTGATCCGGTGTCAGCTGGGCGGCCAGACGGACGTGCGCCGCGACGGTTGCGGAGTCCACCCGCAGGAAATATTCTGGATCCATTCGACTGACGAAGTCGTGCACAATGTCGGATGGGACATCCTGACAGAGTGGCGTGACGGATGTCAGGATTGATTGACGGTTGACGCTGTCCATGGTCTGCCGCAGTATACCTCAAGATGGTTCATTGTGAGAGAGGGACCCCATCAGTATAATGCGCGCCATGACGAGACCCAAGGGCAGTGCCCCCACCACGGTTGACCGGTCTGCCCTCTCACCTCCTGCCTGGCCTGATCCGACGCCCGTGCTCCTGGCGACCGAGCCGGACTGGGCGCAGACCGAGGCCATTCTCTCGGTCTATGGGTTGAAACATATCAAACAGGCGGATCGGAATCTCCAGGCTATGGCGGGGGAGCCGCATGAACGGCGCCAGTTGGCTGAGATTGTGCCGCAGCTGCTGGAGGCCGTTGCCCGCACCGCCGACCCCGATCAGGCGCTCAATCATTGGGAGCGCCTGTTGGCGAGTGTCGCCCGCATCTCTATGCTGGATTTCCTGCGCAGTTCACCGCACATGCTGAATCTGCTCTGTGTGATTTTCGGCAACAGCGATGCGCTGGCCTTCACCATCATCCGTGACCCCACGCTTGTCTACTGGCTCGATGAAGAAGATATTCTGTCCAAACCGCCGACACGGAAGAGTATGGAAACCGCGCTCCGACGAAAGATCGGACATCTGCGGACAAAGGAGTTACAGCTCGATGTGTTGCGCCGTTTCCGCCGTCAGGCGATGCTCCTTATTGGAGTGCGCGATCTCTTGCGGCTCTCCACCGTGCCGGACACGACCGCGGCGTTGTCCGATTTGGCCTCGCTGTTGATTCACGTGGCCTATGAAATCGTCGATGCCGATCTGCAGCGGCAATACGGCGTGCCGATGCACAAAGACCGCCGAGGACGATGGGTCACCACAGGCTTTACAGTCATTGGGATGGGCAAGCTTGGCGGACATGAACTGAACTACAGCTCCGACGTGGACATTTTGTACATTTATGAGTCACACGATGGAGAGACCCGCGTGCCGGGAAGTCTTCAGGGGAGCCGTCCCCCCGGGGTTGGGATTTCCAGTGAAGAATACTTCGAGATCCTGGCTCGCGAACTGACGAAGGCACTGGCTGAACCGACACGGGAAGGCTATATCTTCCGGGTCGATTTACGGTTGCGGGCTGAAGGAGCAGTGGGCCAGTTGGCTCGCTCGCTTGACGGCTATGCGCAATACTGCTTCACGCGCGGCCAGGTGTGGGAGCGGCTCGCGTTGCTCAAGGCCTGGCCGGTGGCCGGTTCGCCGGAGGTCGGCCGATCGTTCCTCAAGAGGGTCAAGCCGTTCATCTTCGGGAGGGGCTCCAAGCCAACGAGGCTGGTGGAAGCGCTGGCGGTGGTCGACGAGGTGCGAGCGGTTAAGGAGACGATCGACCGGCACATGGCCGAGCGTGGGCATGAGCGGCGCAACGTGAAGCTGGGCGTCGGCGGCATTCGCGAGATCGAATTCTTCGTGCAGACCGTACAGGTAATTGCGGGGAGAAACATAGCAGGTTTGGTGGATCGCAGCACGCTCGGATCGCTGGACCGGTTAGTTCGCTACAAGCTGCTGTCTAGGGCAGAGCGGGATGCGTTGGCCGCCGCCTACCTCTTTCTTCGAGACGTGGAACACAAACTGCAGATGGTCCACGACCTTCAGACCCATGCGCTGCCAGAAAATGGAGAGGAGCTGGAGCGTTGCGCGATCCGAGTGGGGTACGATGCAGGAGACCGAGCAACTACGATCGCCCGGTTTCGTGCTGACCACCAGCGCCATACAGATATCGTCCACCGGATGTTCCTGTCGTTCTTCGCCGAACCCAAGATCTCGCTGATCCTGAAGGCGACCCTCCGGGCGGTCTCAGCAAAAAAGTGAGAGGAGTGACGGCCGTGTGCCGGAAAACACGAAGGGCCCGGCGGTTGCCCGCCGGGCCCTTCAGTGCAGACTCCGAGCTATCAGCTCTTCATCATCTCAGCACTCAGTCCTGAGGACTCAGCACTGGCTTAGTACATCCCCTCCATGCCGTGGTTGTGGCCATGTCCACCGCCGGCGGCCGCTTCCTTCTTCTCTTCGGGGAGTTCGGTGATCATGACTTCGGTGGTGAGCATCAGGCCCGCCACGGAGGCCGCATTCTGCAACGCGCAGCGCGACACCTTGGTCGGATCGATGATACCGGCCTTGATCATGTCCACGTATTCATCGCTTGCGGCGTTGTAGCCGGCGTTGGTGTTCTTATCTTCCCGCACCTTGCCGACCACGACAGACGCTTCGCCGCCTGCATTGGTGACGATCTGGCGGATGGGCTCTTCGAGCGACCGGCGGACGATGTCCAGCCCGACTTTCTGCTCGGCCGGCACGTCCTTGACCCCATCGAGAGCCTTAATGCAGCGGAGATACGCGGTGCCGCCGCCCGGAACGATGCCTTCTTCCACCGCCGCTTTGGTCGCGTGGAGCGCGTCCTCGACGCGGGCTTTCTTTTCCTTCATTTCGGTCTCGGTCGCGGCGCCGACGTTGATGACGGCCACGCCGCCCACGATCTTCGCCAGCCGCTCTTGCAGCTTTTCACGGTCGTAGTCCGAGGTGGTTTCGTCGATCTGGGCCTTGATCTGCTTGACGCGCCCTTCGATCTTCTTCGGATCGCCGTAGCCTTCCACGATCGTCGTGTTGTCCTTGTCGATCGTGACGCGCTTGGCGCGACCGAGGTCGGTCAACTTGACATTCTCCAGCTTGATCCCGATGTCTTCGGAAATCACCTGACCGCCGGTGAGGATCGCGATGTCTTCCAGCATGGCCTTGCGGCGGTCGCCGAAGCCCGGTGCTTTCACGGCAGCGACGTTCAGCGTGCCGCGCAGCTTGTTGACGACCAAGGTCGCCAACGCTTCGCCTTCGACTTCTTCGGCGAGGATGACCAGCGGCTTGCCCATCTTGGCCACCTGCTCGAGCAGCGGGAGCAGATCCTTCATGCTGCTGATCTTTTTCTCGTTGATCAGAATGAGCGGTTCGTCGAGGGAGGATTCCATCCGCTCGGCGTTGGTGACGAAGTAGGGAGAGATGTAGCCGCGATCGAACTGCATGCCTTCGACGACGTCCAACGATGTGGTCATCGACTTGGCTTCTTCCACCGTGATCACCCCGTCCTTGCCGACCTTTTCCATGGCCTCGGCGATCAGGTCACCGATGGTCTTGTCGTTGTTGGCCGAGATCGTGCCGACCTGGGAAATCTCGGTCTTGCTTTGACAGGGTTTGCTGAGCTTCTTGAGTTCGGCGGTCACGGCCTCGACGGCCTTGTCGATGCCGCGCTTGATCTCCATGGGATTCGCGCCGGCGGTGATGTTCTTGACGCCTTCGCGATAGATGGCTTGGGCCAACACCGTCGCGGTCGTGGTGCCGTCCCCGGCGATGTCGCTGGTCTTGCTGGCCACTTCACGAACCAGCTGGGCCCCCATGTTTTCATAGGGATTCTTCAGTTCGACTTCCTTGGCCACGGTCACACCGTCCTTCGTGATCGTCGGCGCGCCGAATTTCTTGTCGAGAATCGCGTTCCGGCCCTTCGGGCCGAGCGTGGCTTTCACGGCATCCGCCAGTTGGTTCACCCCTTTCAGGATGGACGACCGTGCCGAATCGCCGTACATGAGTTGCTTTGCCATGGTATTCCTCCGTTTTTAGTCTGAGAATTTCTTATGGTTTGAAAATGTTCGCGTCGATGGTGGACACGTTATGCCGTGAACACCCCGAGAATGTCTTCTTCTTTGAGGATCAAGCAATCTTCATCCTCGATCCGGAGCTTGGTGCCGGAGTACTTGTCAAACAACACTTGGTCGCCGACCTTGACGTTCTCGACTTTCTTGCCGACCGCCTGAATGATCCCTCGCTGCGGCTTTTCTTTCGCTGAATCCGGCACATAAATCCCGCCGGCGGTCCGTTCCAGTTCCTCAGTATAGGTGACAAACACCCGGTCACCCAGGGGTTGGAATCCCTTGGCGACATCCTTCTTGTCCTTCGCAGCTGCGCTCATAACAGAACCTCCTCCTGATGAAAGTTAACCCGATGTTGTGAACGATGTGGGATTGGGCCTACGTCAGACGGCACTGGCGTGTTGATCCGGCAGAAGCCCACTACCAAAAACTCGAAGCCTTAGATAGTCCTCGGTCACTTCAAGTCAAGGGGGAACACGAGGTTTTTCTTTTGGCCCCATGATGCTGGACAGCCGGCATGATAACTCATTGATATTGCGCTATTCCAGGGTAATTTTTGACCGCTGTGCCGAGGGGGACAGGAGGCTACATGCGCAATCGGTCAAAATCTTTCACGTCTTTCTTGATGTAGTCGCGCAGGCGCTTGATGATGCGGGCTTCCAGCTGGCGGGTTCGTTCCTTGGTAATGCCGTACTTGTCGCCCAGTTCATCCAAGGTCAGCGGGGTCTCGGAGAGAATGCGATTTCTGAGAATATCCTCGTCCCGTTCCTCGATCGTCTTGGTGAATTCCGCCAGCTTTGCGCGAAACAGGGCGCGCAGCTGATGATCGGCCAGCTGTTCGTCAGCCGGTTGTTGCTGGGAGGGCAGAATATCGAGCAGACTGCCGTCCTGGTTTTCCCCAAGCGGTTGATCCAACGACTGCTCCCAGTTGCCCAGGCGCTGGTCCATCTCGATGACGTCACGTTCGCGAACATTGAGACGGTCCGCGAGGAGCTTCGTGTCAGGGGCAAACCCCTCCCGCTCGAGTGTGGCCTTTTCCTTTCGCAAATTATAAAACAGCTTCCGCTGGTCCTGCGTCGTGCCGACCTTGACCAGTCGATAGGTATTGAGCAGATACCGAAGAATGTACGCGCGCGACCACCAGGCAGCATAGGCATAAAACCGGACGTTCTTCGTTGGATCGAATTTCTTGATCGCCTGCATCAGGCCGACATTGCCTTCCTGGATCAAATCCATGTGGTCGGCGCCGGTGTGAAGATATTCCGAGGCGATGGCGACCGAGACGCGCAAGTTGGCCATGATGAGCCGCACCGCCGCTTCACGGCTGCCTTGCGTGTGATATTCATGGAACAGGCGAAGCTCTTCCTCTTTCGACAAATACGGGTAGCGACGGATCTCGGCAAGATATTGCTGGAGCGCCGTGACCGGCACCACCGCCGTGGTGTCGGCAGGCGTGTTCGTATTGCCGTGCTTCGTGGGGCTGAGCTCAAGAGGAAGCGGGAGGTCAAGCAACTCCTCGTCCGAAGGAGCCAAGACTTCCGGCTCAAGCAGTTCGTCTTCTTGTTCATTCCCCGGGTTGGCCATAGAGGTTGCCAACTATAACAGAACCTCGGCCCGTGACAATGGCCAATGTTCAGTGGTAGATTGCCTCCGCACTGCTTGATCCAACCCGACAGACGATTCAACTATGTGAGCATGACCACGCCGTTCGATAGCATCGACAACGCGATTCGCGACATCAAAAAGGGCAAATTCATCATCCTGGTGGACGACGAAGACCGGGAGAATGAAGGCGATCTTGTTATTGCCGCCGAGAAGGTGACTCCTCAGGCCATCAATTTTATGGCGAAACACGCGCGTGGGCTGATCTGCCTGGCGCTCACGCCGGAGCGAGTCGAGGAGCTGCAACTGCCCCAGCAGGCCGTCGAGAACACCGCCACGTTCGGCACGGCGTTCACGGTGTCGGTTGACGCGCGAAAGGACATCACGACCGGTATATCCGCTGCCGATCGGGCCACCACGATTCGTGTGGCGATCGACCCGAAATCGAAACCAAGCGACCTCGCCCGTCCCGGCCATATCTTTCCCCTCAAGGCGCAGCAGGGCGGCGTGTTGAAGCGCGCCGGTCAAACAGAGGGATCAGTCGATCTCGCGCGGATGGCCGGATTGTCTCCGGCCGGAGTCATCTGCGAGATCATGAACGAGGACGGCACCATGGCCCGCGTGCCGGAGCTGGCGAAATTCGCCAAGAGCCACAAGCTGACCATGGTTACCGTCAAGGCGTTGATCGAGCACCGCATGCGGCGGGAAACGTTCGTGTGCCGCGTGGCGAGTGCCAAGCTCCCGACAACGTTCGGCGAATTCGAAGCGGTGGCATTTGAGAACCAGATCGACGGCGTGACGCATATTGCGCTGGTGAAGGGACGGGTGGACAGTGGAGAGCCGACATTGGTGCGGGTGCATTCCGGCTGTCTGACGGCGGATGCGCTGGGGTCACTCCGTTGTGATTGCCGCGATCAGCTCCATGCGGCAATGGAGACCATCCAGAAAGAGGGCCGCGGCGTGCTGCTCTATCTGAATCAGGAAGGGCGGGGGATCGGCCTGCTCAACAAAATCAAGGCCTATGGACTCCAAGACAAGGGCAGCGACACGGTCGAGGCAAATTTGAAGCTCGGGTTCAAAGCCGATCTGCGTGACTATGGCGTCGGGGCGCAGATATTGGCGAGTCTTGGCCTGCACCAGATCAAGCTCATCACGAACAATCCGCGCAAGATCGTTGGGATCGAAGGCTATGGTTTGAACGTTGTCGAGCGGGTCCCAATTGAGATTCCGCCCCGCGAGGCGAACGTGAGATATCTGCGGACGAAAAAGAAGAAGTTGGGGCACATTCTCAAGAAAGTCTAACGTCACACGTCTTCAGGTCGAAGCAGACTTGATGACGTTCCGACTTGTGACATGACGACGGTTGTGCAATGAAAGCCAGCAAAAGATTTCACAGTGCGGCAGGAGTGAAGTTCGGAATCGTTGTTGCGAAATTCAACCAGTCCGTGACGGGTAAACTGCTCTCGTCTTGTCTCGCCGGTTTGGCCAAGCAAGGGATCAAGGATGGCCACGTCGAGGTGGTGCGGGTGCCGGGAGCCTTTGAGATTCCGTTGGTGGCCAAAACTCTGGCTGAGTCTGGCCAGTTCGATGCAGTGATTTGTTTGGGCGCGGTGATCCGCGGCGATACTCCACATTTCGATTACATATGTGCCGAGGTGAGTCGTGGGATCGGCCAGGTGGCGTTGGATACTGGGGTGCCGATCGTGTTTGGGGTGCTGACGACAGAGACGGTGGCACAGGCGGTCGAACGGGCGGATCCGGCCATATTCAACCGCGGGGGAGAGGCGGCGAAGGTGGCGATCGAGATGGTGACGGTGATGAGGAGGTTGAAAGGAGCGGCGGACAGGTCTACAAGTTCCAGGCTGACAGGCGGGACGGTCAAGCGTCGAACCGGGAAAGCAGGATGAGATACGCTCGTCAGTCTTCCCCCTTGGGTGCTTGCCGGCCAGCTGCCTTGTCAGCGCGTAGTGTTGCCAGCCTGTCAGCTCGATAGCTATGGGGTCGCGTCATCAGGCCCGCGAGCAGGCCTTGCAAATTCTGTTTCAGTACGACGTTCACAGGAAACCAGGGCTCTGGCTGGACGAGTTTTGGAAGCCGCTTCAGGTGGATGATGACACCAAGGCCTTCGCCGAACAGATTGTGGCCGGTGTCATCCAGCGGAAGGCGGAGATCGATGCGGTGCTGGCCAAGTACGCGACGAATTGGAAAGTCAGCCGCATGCCGATCGTTGATCGCAATATCCTCCGTGCGGGACTGTACGAATTGTTTTGGATGGACGATGTGCCGGCCAAGGTGACGCTGGACGAGGCGGTGGAATTGGCCAAGAGCTTCGGCGACGAAGAGGCATCGAAGTTCGTCAACGGCGTGTTGGATAAGGTTCTGGCATCCGAGCCGAAACTGGAAACGAAGCGCGGCGCTGCTCGTGTGAAAGGTAAAACGTGAAAAGTGAAATGTTACAGCAAAGGCAAGGGGTTCCCCCAAGTCTCGTTTCACGTCTCACGTCTCCAATTTCACGAGGTTTCAATGATTGACCGCTATACCAGGCCCCGGATGAAAGCCATCTGGGAACTGAAACATAAGTATGAGATCTGGCTCGAGGTTGAGTTGCAGGCCTGCGCGGCGTTCGAACGGGCTGGGCAAGCCCCGCGCGGCACAGCGGCGAAGATCCGTAAAAAGGCGAAGATCAACGTAGCTCGCATCGCGGATATCGAACGAGTCACGAAACATGATGTCATCGCCTTTCTCGAATCCCTGACGGATTCGGTCGGCCCGGAACATCGGTTTCTGCATATGGGCCTGACATCTTCCGACATCGTCGATACATCATTGGCGATCCAGATGACAGAAGCGCTGGATCTCATTCTGGAAGGCGTCGAAGGGTTTCTCGTCGTGCTAAAGAAGCAGGCCTTGCGGCACAAGCAGACGGTGATGGTTGGCCGCTCGCACGGCATTCACGGTGAGCCGATATCGTTCGGCTTCAAGCTGGCCATTTGGTATGAGGAAGTCGGCCGCCATGTCGAGCGATTGCGGCACGTTCGCGGGCAAATCGCGGTCGGTAAACTATCCGGGGCGATGGGGACCTTCGCGCATCAAGCGCCGGACGTCGAAGAGTACGTCTGCTCGAAGCTGGGCCTTACGGCCGATCCGGTCTCCAATCAAGTCGTTCAGCGGGACCGGCATGCGGCTTATGCGACGGCGCTCGCGCTCTTGGCTGCCACGATCGAAAAAATCGCGACGGAGATTCGGCATCTCCAGCGGACCGAGGTGCTGGAGGCGGAAGAGTATTTTTCCGAAGGCCAAAAGGGATCGTCGGCCATGCCGCACAAGCGTAATCCGATCGTCTCCGAAAACCTCTGCGGCTTAGCGCGCCTTGTGCGGGCCAACAGCCTGGCGGCGATGGAGAACGTGGCCTTGTGGCATGAGCGGGATATCAGCCACTCCTCGGTTGAGCGTGTCATCATGCCGGACAGCACGATTCTCGTCGATTACATGCTATCCAAAGTGACGGACCTCATCCAGCGCCTGGTCGTGTACCCGGACCGGATGAGGCGGAACCTCGAACTGACGGGTGGCCTGGTTTATTCGCAGCGGCTGTTGCTGGTGCTTGTTGAGAAAGGGGCGCAGCGCAAGGAGTCCTATGAAGCGGTGCAGCGCAATGCCATGGCCTCGTGGCAAGGCGCCGGAGGGCTTCAGGAGTTGGTAAACAAGGATCCTTTCATTACACGCCATCTCACAGGGCGCGAGATTGCGGCGTGTTTTAATCCGAAATATTACCTGCGACATCTCGACAGGATTTATAAGCGGGTGTTCAGATCGTCCAGATCCAGACATAAACAACGAGGATGAACGGGGCATGGCCGTGGGTGCGGTGAACGTTCGGAACATGTCTGACCTACCTATAAAGAGGGGTAGCCGGCAGGAGGGGGGATGGGCGTAGGATTACATCTCTTCGAAGAGCGAGGCGTCCATGGTCTGCAAGATTGCTCGTTCTCTTGCTCTCCTGACAGCTCTGGTTACCGTATCGCCGACGATGGGCTGGACTCAGGTCCCGCCTGGCGGCGAGCGATTCAGTCTCGTGCTTTCAGGAGATCCGTTCAAGTGGGAGCAGAGCCTCAACGAAGCAGGCCAAAAAGGCTGGGATGCGTTGATGGCGCAACAACCGGCGGTGAGTGGACTGATGCTTCACTTCGTCATCTTTACCGGAACGCCAGCGGTCAAGAGTGTGGACTACAAAGTGGTTGTGGCCGAGTTTTCGGCGGAGGGGGACGTGTCCTCCAGAGAAATTGCCCGGAGCCAGCTCGAAGTGCAAGCCAACGCTTACGGGCGAAACGGGTGGGCGCTGCTGCAAGCCTTAACCGGCCAGCATGCAGGCGGGAAACCCTTCATCGCCCTGATTCTCAAGAAACCCATCCTCTAGCGCCTATCGCGGCTACGCGCGGCAACGTTCCTTCGAATAGCTTGCTGGTCGACGTCTTTATGCGACCTGGCGGAAAGGTTTCACCATGAATCCACTCGCCTCTTGGATCACGTTGCTGCTCGGGGTCTTCTACGTTTGCGTTGGATTGGTTGTTGCTCCATCCCTGGCGGAGGCCGCCGCTGATCGGGAGAAGCTGCTGACGGAGCCGGGCGTCTACGGCACCTTTGCTACGTTCAGGCTGAATGACAGCTGGATGAAGCAAGATCAGGCGACGCGGATCAGTCAGTTGACTCTGTTCAAGGGGGTGGTCGAGCAACATCGGGAGAAAATCGCCATCGATCTCTATCTGTTGCGCGGGATGTCCGGCCATGCCGATCTCATGTTCCGCGTCCATGCCGCGGAGCTTCGAGACACGCAACAATTTCTCGTGGATCTTCAGGGCAACGCCTTCGGGAAATACCTGACAGGCACCGGGCTCATGCATGGGGTGACCAAGAAGGCGAATTACGTGCCGGGGTTTCCTGATCAGTTGAAAGCCGACCTGAAAGTGGCGAGTGATCCGTGGCCGAAACCGTATGCCATTGTGATTCCGGTCAGAAAAAGTGCCGACTGGTGGGCGCTGGATCAGGAGAAGCGTGCGGTCATGATGCGGGAACACACGGAGGCGACATTACCGTATCTTAAGACGATCAAACGCAAGCTCTATCATTCCAGTGGATTGGACGATCTGGATTTCATCACCTATTTTGAAACGTCCAAGCTGGAAGATTTCCACAGCCTGATTCTGTCGCTGGAACAGGTCAGGGAATTTCAATACACGCCCCGGTTCGGCCATCCGACGTTGATGGGCACCGTCAAGTCGCTGGATGAGCTGATTGAGGCGTTCGCGCAGTAGCGTATCCGGCGAGGGAGAGTTTATGGACGGGATCGGACCGATGTTGTACGAGGGGAAAGCCAAGAAGATTTTCGCGGCTTCGCGGCCGGACCAAGTCGTCCAGTATTTTAAGGACGACGCGACGGCCTTCAATGCCGAAAAACGGGGTACGATCATCGACAAAGGCGTCATCAATAACAAGGTGTCGGAGCGGTTGTTCAAGCTGCTTGAAGAGCGTGGCGTCTCGACGCATTTCCTGGAACGGCTGAGTGAGCGGGAAATGCTGACCAGAAAAGTTACCATCGTGCCCGTCGAAGTCGTGGTACGGAACGTCGTGGCGGGCAGCTTGGCCAAGCGGCTGGGGTTGCAAGTCGGCGAGGCCATTGAGCCGGCGATCGTCGAGTTTTACTACAAGAACGATGCACTCGGTGATCCGTTGGTCAATGACGATCATCTTCGCCTGATGAACGTGGCGACGCCTGCCGTGCTGCGCGAGTTGCGCGATCTGGCCCAGCGCGTCAATGTGGTGCTGAAGCCCTTTTTCGCCGAGAGGAAGATGCAGTTGGTCGATTTCAAGCTGGAGTTTGGGGTGTGTCACAACAAACTGATTCTGGCCGACGAGATTTCGCCGGACACGTGCCGGTTGTGGGACATGGCTACCGGTGAATCGATGGACAAGGATCGGTTCAGAAAGGATATGGGGAAGATCGAGGAGGCGTATCAGGAGGTGCTCAGAAGAGTGTGCGGGTGATGGGGGTCTTGGAGGGACGCGCTGCCGGTTTCTGTGCTCGCGCGACGCGCACACAAGACCAATTTAAAAGTTGAGTCAAGGGCGGTGCTCGTCACATGCGCGCAGTAGAAACCGATCACCGCATCCCTCCCGCACGGCCTGGAACCGTTCTTCACTAAGAGGGGAGGAAGAAGGAAGCGAATGCTGCGGGCGTATTTGAATTATGGACTGGTCGCGTCGATCGTGGTGTGGGCGGCCATTGTGGGCATAATGGCCTACCGGCTGAACGAATCACCCTGGCGGTGGGCGTTCGTCGGGTTGGTGTTTTGCGGGGGCCTCACCATTGGTGTGATCTTTTGGATTAAGCGATATGTGGATCGGATGACTGAAGCGGAAAAAAAGCAGGAGAGCAATTCGTGAAAGCCAAAATTCATGTGACGCTGAAACAGGGAATTCTGGACCCCCAAGGCAAAGCCATCGAACATGCGCTGGACTCGCTCGGGTTCAAGCACGCGGCGAATGTGCGGGTCGGGAAGTATATGGAGTTGGACATCGCAGAACAGGACAAGGCCAAGGCCGAAGCTGAGGTCAAGGCCATGTGCGAAAAGCTCTTGGCGAATACGATCATTGAAGAATATCGATACGAACTGCAGTGAGAGGTGACGAGTGATGGGTGATGAGTTGATACAGAGAGTTTCAAGGCTCGCAGGAGTGAATATTTGTCGCTGCACCACACCCATCACTGATCACTCATCACGCATCACAAAGGTGCTGGGATGAACATCGGCGTTGTTGTCTTTCCTGGCAGTAATTGCGATCACGACTGTCAGCACGTGTTTCGAGACGTGCTTGGACAGGATGTGACGATGGTTTGGCATAAAGAGACCACGTTGACGGGACTCGACGCCGTCATCTTGCCCGGCGGGTTTTCTTACGGCGATTATCTGCGAACCGGTGCGATCGCGCGCTTTTCGCCGGTGATGGGAGCCGTGAAGAAGTATGCTGCTGACGGTGGACTGGTGCTGGGTATCTGTAATGGATTCCAGATTCTGCTCGAAGCGGGGTTGTTGCCCGGCGCGATGCTGCGCAACCAGTCGCTGCATTTTATCTGCAACGATGTGCATGTGCGGGTGGAAAATGCGGCCACGCCGTTTACCAACGCCTGCAAGCCGGGTCAGGTCTTGAAGATTCCGATCGCCCACGCAGATGGCAACTATTACACTGATCCGGTGACGCTGGCAGGCCTTCAGGCCAATGCCCAGATCGTCTTGCGCTACTGTTCGCCGGATGGCAAGGTGACCTCGGGGGCGAATCCGAACGGGTCGCTCGATAACATCGCCGGCATTCGCAATGCCGCGGGCAACGTGCTCGGCCTGATGCCGCATCCGGAACGTTGCGCCGAGTCCGTGTTAGGTAACGACGACGGACGACTGATTCTGTCGTCGGTGGTGGAGGGGATAAAGAAGAGACCGGTCGGTGTGTGATGACTGCCGGGCAATCAAACGCAGATGTGGTTCGTGGTCGAGTGTCTTGGTGGAAAACCTGTCAGAGACGGATTGAAGATCGAAGGCGGTCGCGGTAAAGTGTAGCGTTGGTTGTCGGTGTGTTGAGTAACCGTATCTCTTAATTTCATCAGGAGGAGGATCGACGATGATGCGCGTAGGTGCAATGTTGGCGGTCGTTGGTTTGCTGGCATTGGGTGCCGGGGTCGATGCGTGGGCCGCAAAGGATGACGGCAGCAAGGTCACGATCACGAGCCCGGCAGCTGGGGCGAAGGTCGGGAGCGATGTCGAAATTGTGTACGAGCTCACGAAGGGCAGCGATGCGACGCATGCCCATTGTTTCGTGGATGGAGAATATCAGAAGGGCTGGAAGGGGACAGTCAAAGGCATGTCCCG
>VGXE01000054.1 GCA_016873455.1 Nitrospira sp.
CATGGGAGGAGAAGGCTTCTTTATCTTGCGGATCAGCGGCAAGGGCATGCTGATTCTGAACAGCTTCGGCGCGATTCATAAGATCGAGTTGAAACCGGACCAGGAATATATCGTCGACAACAGCCATCTGGTGGCCTGGTCAGCGACCACGTCCTACAACATTGAGAAAGCCGCATCCGGATGGGTGGCGAGTTTCACGTCCGGCGAGGGATTTGTCTGCCGGTTCCGCGGACCCGGCGTGGTCTATATTCAAAGCCGCAATCCTGGCAGTTTCGGTAACTGGATCAGGCAATTCATCCCAGTTTCAGAATGATGAGTGATAGTCAACGGCATCTACGATGACGTCATTTCCCAACGCTCTCTGTTTCGGCCAGGAGTTCCCCGCCAGCGGGGCGCCTTGCCTGGTCCATGTCGAAGGCCATGGGCTGACCGTCACGTTTGTGTCCGATACGCCTGGGGGCCGGTCGGAGGCGGTCTCGTTCTCCGATCTGACAGTTTCAGCCGGTGGGCAGGATCATGACCAACTGGTGTTGAAGTGGACGGGGCCCCAAGGAGAACGGACGCTCTATCTCAAAAACCCCGATGTGATTCGGGCATTTCGTCACGCGGCGCCCGACCACATGACTGATCCACTTGAACGCGCGGCAGAGCGGGTCCGGCAGGTGCGGCATCGGCGGCGCATGGTATGGAGCGGCGTTGGCGGCGTGGTACTGGCGTTCGTGTTGGGGTTGTGGTTCGGGGCCGACCTCTTGGTGGAGATGGCGGTCGACCGGATTCCGGTGGAGTGGGAACAGAAGCTGGGTCAGTCGGCCTACAAGGATTTTCTCGCGCAGCAGGAGATCATGAAGGAAGGCGTCGCGGTGTCGGCGGTTCAAGAAATGACCAGTCGCCTCACATCGCAGATTCCCAATAACCCCTACAAGTTTGAAGTGACTGTGGTCAAGAGTGATGTGGTGAATGCCTTCGCGTTGCCGGGCGGCTACATTGTCGTATTTACCGGGTTGATGAAAAAGGCGGACAGCGGCGAAGAAGTGGCGGGCGTCATGGGCCATGAGCTGAATCATGTCTTGCAACGGCATGGGCTTGAACGGATCGTCAAACAACTCGGTCTCGTGGCTGTTGTCTCCATCGTGCTGGGCGACCAACAGGGGCTGGTGGGCCTGGCACGCCAACTCGGCGTCGAATTGCTGACGCTCAAGTTCGGCCGTGAACAAGAAACGGAAGCGGATCTGACGGGGTTGCAGTTGCTCTATCGGGCAAAGATCGATCCATCCGGGATGATCAGTTTCTTTGAGCGTCTTTCGGAAAAAGATGAGGGGCGGGTGGAGTGGTTGTCGACCCACCCGATGAGCCAGGGGCGGGCCGAGCGATTGAAAGCGGAACTGGCGGCGATGCCGAAGCTGTCGCCCGCGCCCTTTACGTTCGAATGGGCAAAGGTCCGGGAGTCTTTAGCAGTTCAACCTGCCCCGGTACCGTGAGCGGCTCGGCGATCCAAAATCACGAACGAGTTCCGGCAGCGGAAAAAAGTTCTGGCACTCTTCGGTGATTCGTCTATAATCACCCCTGCTGGTTCGACGTTATGGTGCATTCACTCATCCATCATAAAGGAGGAATCGGCATGAAGAAGCTGGTGATGCTTTCAGTGGCGGCGGCGTTCGCGATGCAAGGGGGACTTGTACTGGCGGCCGGTACGCCGGATACGGGACCAGGCTGCGGGCTGGGAAAGCTAGCGTTCCAGAATTATCCTAATGCGAAGACCAAGGGTGCTCAGGTCGTGATGGCGCTTTTGAATGGTACGGGCGGAAACACATTTGCAATCAGCACAGGCACATCAGGTTGTACGGATGATGGACGGGTGTGGGCCGAACAGAAGGTCACGATGTTTGCGGAACTGAACTCAAATGCGCTGGCTCAGGAAATGGCTCAGGGACGCGGGGAGCATCTGGCCTCGATGGCCACGCTCTTAGGCGTGCCCCAGCAGCACCACAGCACCTTCTTTGGAATGGCGCAAACACAGTATACGTCGCTCGCTCAGGCGGGTGACTTGTCCGCCGGTGCGATGGTCAAGGCGTTGAACGAAGGGATTGCCGCCAATCCTGCCTTGGCGAAGGTTGCCCTGAACTAGTCGGTCTCTTTTTTGGGGGCCTTCATCGTAGGATGAAGGCCCCTCTCTCTTTCTCCCTGATGCAGTGATCCACATTCTGCTCGCCATCATCGCCTTCTCCGGTATTCCAAGTCTGGGGCTGGCTGAACCTGTTTCTCACTCATATCAGCACGAATTAGTCGAGCAGGCCCGGCAAGCTCGCTTGGCCGATGAGCGGGAATGGCTTCTCTTGCTCCATTATCAAGACAATTTCTTGGGAGGGGTGACGAGTGAAGAAGACGACCCTGGGTTCTTCCTGTCACCACATGGCAAGCACGATCCGCAGGCAGAGCTTGATGCGACGATCACACAGTTTTTCTCAGCTGATCCGGTGGGACGTTCGAAGCAGCCGGCACAATGCGCCTTCATTGCCCGGTACCACTGGTTGAAGGAGCGCCTGCGATTCGATCCTGAACGGCTGACGCCGCTTTCCTGTGAACGGTTCGATCGATGGCGGGCTGAAATGAATCCGCAGGGAATCAGTCTGATCTTTCCCGCGGCCTTCCTGAACAATCCGGCTTCCATGTTCGGCCATACGTTTTTGCGGATCGACCAGAAGGGACAGACAGAGCAGACCCGACTGCTCGCGTACACAATCGACTACGCCGCGGATGTGCCGCCAGACGTAGGGGTGGAGTATGCCTACAAGGGAATTTGGGGGGGCTACAAAGGATTCTTTTCTACCCCGCCCTATTACCTCAAAGTGCAGGCGTACCGTGACATCGAGAATCGCGACATGTGGGAATATCCGCTCAATCTGACAGCCGATCAGATCGACCGGCTGCTGATGCACGCATGGGAAATGGGCAACGCCTATTTCGACTATTTCTTTTTCAAGGAAAATTGTTCCTATCATATTCTGTCTCTTTTGGAATACGCCAACCCCGCCCTCCATTTACGAGACCGGTTCTCTCTCTGGACAATCCCAGCCGATACGGTCCGAGCCATCGTGGACTCACCGGGGTTGGTGGGAACCGCCGTCTATCGGCCTTCCCGCAGCACCATCATTAAGCGGAAACGGGTGTTGATGACAGGCGAAGAACAGGCCCTGTCGAACCGCGTCGCGAACAGTCCAGATGTGATCAGGGATGCTGTGTTTGCCGGGCTGCCTACCAACCGGCGGGCCTTCATTCTCGATGTCGCCTCGGATTATCTTCGATACAAGGGAGAAAGCGACGATCCGGAGGTGACGGTCTATAAAGAGCGCAACAGAGCCGTTCTGACCGAGCGGAGCAAACTGTCGATTCCCTCGGAAGACATTGAGATCCGTCCCTTTACGAAACAACCGGACGTCGGCCACCGGACCTCCCGCGTGACGTTGGGGGGCGGCTGGCGTAATCAGGACACCTTTGAAGAAGCGTCATTCCGTGCGGTCTATCACGATCTCCTCGATCCGGAGCGGGGCTACACGCCAGATGCGCAAATCGAAGCGTTCGGGGTGACCGTTCGGCACTATAATCGCGCAGAGCAAACAAGGGTCGAACGAGCGACGCTCATCAATATTGTGTCGCTGTCTCCGATCGACAGCCTGTTTCGGGCTCCTTCATGGAAAGCGAATGTGGGGATGCAAACCATACAGCGCAACGGCTGCCGGCTGTGCAGCAACGGTGTGTTCAGCGGAGGCATGGGAGGCGCTGTTGAGTCCGCCCTATTCAAGCGAGAAGTCCTGTACGCGTTTGCCGAAGCCGAGGCGAATATCAGTCCTGCGTTCCACGAGTATCACCGTGTGGGGGGCGGCGCGACGTTGGGAGTCCTGGCCGACGTGACGGATCGTTGGAAGCTCATGGGATCGGGGTCGTATTTGCGGTATCCGCTCGGCGACAAGTCCGATGAGATCCGCTGGTACGTTGGGTCCCGCTTGACGCTCGCGCAGAACTGGGCGGTCCGGCTCGATTACCATCATCGTGACCGTGATGACGATGTCGTGTGTTCGATCCAGGCGTTTTTCTGACCATCGAGCGAGACTTTCTCTTGCCCAGGTTCCTGTGTCCTGCTACAAGTGTAGCGTCCGAATGTGGGGAAGCGCTCATGCGTGCATCCATGGAATCGAGTACACACCAGGCCCCTTGCGCGACAGAGAAGCCGATCGCGCCCCATCCGCAGTTGCACCAGTACTACCATCAGGTTGAGGAGCGGCAGGGGTTTCTCAACGAGTTGTTCAACCGGACGGCGTACCAATATCGCAATATCGATAAGGCAACCGGCTTCGGGTCCGGGCTGTGGTACCGCAAGAAGGCGCTCCAACTGGCGGGGCTCAGGTCCGGGATGAAGGTGTTGGATGTCGCCTGCGGACCTGGGTTGGTCACGCAATGCGCCTTGGAGGTGGTCGGACCGTCAGGATCAGTCGCCGGGCTCGATCCCAGCATCGGCATGTTGCGCGAAGCACAGAAGGGCCCGTGTCGCAATTTGGTGCGAGGCGTGGGAGAACGGTTGCCGTTTCCCGATGGGCACTTCGATTTTTTAAGCATGGGGTATGCACTCCGGCATGTGCCGGACCTCCGAGGCGCATTTGCCGAATATCGGCGTGTACTGAAGCCGGGTGGGATCGTCTTGCTGTTGGAGATTTCTCGGCCCCGTTCGTCGTTGGTGCTTCTCCTGTCGAGGTTTTATATTAAGTCCGTGCTGGGGGCCGCCTTTACCGCCGGGACCGGCAATCAAGACATGAAGACGCTGATGGCCTATTGGTGGGAAACGACGGAACGGTGTGTGCCGCCGGAAACAATCCTCGAGGCATTGAAGGATGCCGGGTTTCAGGACTGTACGATACGTGAATGGTTCAGCGGCCTGCTGCGGGACTATCGGGCGATGAAGGGATCCATACAGTCATGACATCGTTTGGGTCGTCGCCGCTCGAACCGGATCTTGCCAAACTGATCGTGCAGACGCTCAAGCTCAAGATCGATCCAGCGTCGGTTCAGCCTGAGGCGCCCTTGTTCGGTGAAGGACTGGGGCTCGATTCGATCGATGCGTTGGAGCTGGCTCTGGCCATTTCACAAACCTACGGCTATCAGCTCAAGTCGAGCGACCCGGAGATCAAGACGATCTTTTTTTCCCTGCGGGCGCTGGCCAACGCTGTCGAGAAACACCGCACCAAATGACCGTGGCGGGGTTATGCACGAGACCCCATTGATCGGCTCCTACAGCCCGGACGATACAGTGGCTTGGCGACAAGGGCAGGCACACACCGCCCGCCAATTCCTGGCCGATGTGCGTTGTCTTGCGGAGGTGTTGCCGGATCGGCCTGCCGTCCTCAATCTCGCGGACAGCCGCTACGAATTTCTGGTGGGGTTTGCCGCGGCAATTCTGCGGGGCCAGCTCACGCTGCTGCCTCAACGCCGCGCGCCTGAAGCGCTTCGCCGTCTCGTGGATGACCATCCCGGTTGCTATGCCCTCACGGATCAGGACGAAGCGATCGAGGGCATTGATGCCGTGTCGATCCCTCCGGGAGGCGGCGCTGCTCCCTGGCCGAAGCACATTCCCCTGGTGCCCCTGAATCAAGCGGTCGCGGTCGCGTTCACCTCCGGCAGCACCGGACGTCCGGTGCCGAATACCAAAACCTGGGGAGCCTTGACGGCTGTGGCTCAGGCCACGGGATCGAGATTGGGGATCACGGATGGGGATCGTATCGGAGTCGTGGCGACGGTTCCGCATCAGCATATGTTCGGCTTGGAGGCGTCTGTGATGTTGCCGCTGGTGCACGGGGTGGCCATGTACGCCGGCCGTCCGTTGTTTCCTGCCGATATCGGGAGCGTATTATCCAATGCTGCGGGCCGATGGATGCTGGTCACCACCCCGCTCCATCTTCGCGCCTGTGTGACCGAACGCATGCAGGTTCCCTCCGGTGGGCTGATCCTCTCCGCGACCGCCCCGCTTGCCAGGACATTGGCGCAAGAAGCCGAGCGGATGTTTCAGTCGAACGTGCATGAGATCTTTGGGTTTGCCGAGGCGGGGAGCGTGGCCGAGCGGCGCACGATCGACGGCGAGCGTTGGACCCCGCTGGAAGGAGTCTGTGTTCGACAAGGTCAGGATTCATGCACGGTAGAGGCCCGGTATCTCCCGGCGCCCGTGCCGATACCGGATCGCGTGACGGTTGAGCCAACGGGCGCCTTCTTTCTACACGGCCGCGAGGCAGACCAGGTGAATGTGGCAGGTCATCGCGTGTCTCTGGGCGACTTGAACCAGACGTTGTTGCGGATCGACGGGGTGCAAGACGGGATTTTTTTTCTGCCGGATGAGGAAGCCGGTTTTGTGACCAGGCTCATGGCGTTTGTGGTGGCTCCCGGAAAGACCAGCGAGGAGATCCAGCGCGCATTGCGGGCGCACCTCGACCCGGTGTTCCTGCCTCGCCCCTTGGTCTGTGTGCCCAGTTTGCCGCGGAACGCTACCGGGAAACTGCCGCGCGAAGCCGTGCTGGAATTGTCTCGGCAGTGGACGAAGGCAGACGGTCATGGTGTTTGAACGCGCGGTGGCGATCGGCCATGACCATCCGTCGCTCGCGGGACATTTCCCCGGCCATCCGGTCGTACCGGGTGTGGTGTTGCTCAGCGAAGTGTTGGGTATGGTCCGCGAGGGATCGGCGCCCTCCCGGTCTGTGACGGGTTTGCCCATGGTGAAGTTGTCTTCTCCTGTGAGGCCGGGTGAAGTCGTGACGATTCATGTGGATCTGGATGAGGCTATGGGAGCCACGTTTTCGTGTCGGGTCGAGACGAGGCTTGTGGCGTCAGGCACGATCGAATTGGCGCCCGTCCAGTCGTCCCCGACGGAACGGATGTGAGTCTCGCGTGGCGACAGGAACCGGAACGCGGCAGCCCCGCCGGTGTTCGGGCGATGATATGGGTGGCGGAGTCGCTCGGCCGTCCGGTGGCGCGCGCCTTGCTCTATCCGATATGTTTCTATTTTGTGCTGAGCTCAGGGGCCGCACGCCGCTCGGTTTCACGATTCCGTGAACGGGTGTTGGGCCGCCCCGCAACGTGGCCAGAGCTGCTCCGTCATTTTCATGTCTTCGCGTCCACGATTCTAGACCGTCTGTATTTCCTTCGCGCGCAGCTTGATCCTTTCGACATCCAGTTCCAGGGGTTGGACGTGCTCGATCGGGAATTGGCTAGGGGGCAAGGCTGTGTGCTGCTGGGAGCGCATCTGGGCAGTTTCGAGGTCTTGCGCGCGGTTGGGCTGTTTCGGCGGCAGCTCGATATTCGAATCCTCATGGACGAGCAGAATGCGCCGATGGTTCGGAGCCTCATCCAGGAATTGAATCCCGCCGTCGCGGGCACGGTGATTCAAGTCGGCGGGGTGGAGACGATGCTGCAGGTGAAAGAATGTTTGGACAGAGGCGGAATTGTCGGGGTCATGGGCGACCGTGTGACGCAGCATGATCAGACCGTTGCGTGCAAGTTCTTCGGCAGGGACGCCCAGTTCCCGACTGGACCGATCCGCTTGGCCCAGGTGACCCGTGCTCCGGTGATCCTGTTTTTCGGCCTCTACCGGGGCGGGAATCACTATGAGGTCCATCTTGAATCGTTTAGCCTGGAGGCGACGTCCGCTCACGATCGGCGGGATCGTGATGTGGCGCAGGCCGTGCAACGGTATGCCGACCGGCTTGAAGAATTCTGCCGCCGCGCACCGGAGAATTGGTTCAATTTCTATGATTTTTGGAACGAATACCGTTAGCTGGGTCTTGACCATCTGCGCTTTGGCACTTGCCGGATCTGTGGCCAATGCCGCCGAGACTCAGCCCGCTCAGAGTGAGGCGTCGATCAGCGAGTGGACCGTCGAGCAGGTCGTGGCATCGCTCAAGGAAGGGCGAGAATCCGCGGTCGCGTTCGAAGAGGCGACCTATTCGTCCCTCTTGACGAAACCGCTCGTTGCGCGGGGCGTGCTGCGCTTCACCCCTCCGTCACGGCTGGAGAAAGACGTCCTGGAACCTGCGCATGAACGCTATGTGGTCGACGGAGATCTGGTCACCTTCGAAAGTGAGCGAAAGCAGGTGAAGCGAACCATTTCGCTGGACGACTATCCGGGCTTGCGCGGATTTGTCGAAGCGTTTCGAGCGGGTATGACCGGCGATGCGGGGTTGCTGAAGCGGATTTACGAGACAGCGCTCAATGGAAACCGGCGGCAGTGGGTGCTCGATCTGCGTCCTCGCGATCCGGCCGGAAGAACGATGCTCGACTCCATCCAATTCACCGGATCGGAAGGCCGCATCCTTTCCATCACGATTCGTCTGCCTGACGGCGATCGGTCGGTGATGACGCTCTCGCGGGGGCACGCGCCATGAAGGCGCGCCGGTGGGTTCCGGCCCTCTGGCTGGCTGTCATGGCTTGCGGCATGTGGTTTGTGTCCACCCGGCTGGCGATCCACAGCGAGTTGGGGGATCTGCTGCCGGAAGGGTCGACATCGACGCAACGGATGTTGCTCTCACAGGTCCGTACCGGCCTGTCGGGCCGGCTGATCCTCATCGCCTTGGAAGGCGCACCCCCGGATACGTTGGCTGCCGTGAGCATGGCATTAGGAGAGTCGCTTCGCGCCGACGGGCGCCTCGGATTTGTGGGAAATGGTACACAGACATGGTCGAAGGAAGAACAGGCCTTCGTCACCGGCTCCCGCTACCTGCTCAGTCAAACCGTGACGGCCGAGCGATTTTCCGAAGCCTCGCTCCGCCAGGCGCTGGAACAACGTCTCGACGAGTTGCGCTCGCCTCTGGCGCCGCTCATCAAGGACTCCGTGCCGTCCGATCCGACCGGCGAAGTCCTGGGCATTGTGCAATCCTGGTCCGGCTGGAATCCGCCGACAAAATATCGCGGCGTGTGGATGTCGGCGGATCGGACGAGAGCGTTGCTGGTCGTCGAAACGCGTGTGAGCGGGTTCGACGCGGATGCCCAAGAATCGATTCACCAGGCCATCCAGGCTCGATTTCATGAGGCGGCACAGTCGAGCGGCGGCTCGCCTCGGCTCGTGCTGAGCGGCCCCGGCGTGTTTGCTGTGGAGATTCAGCGGACCATCGAAACGGAGGCCTGGCGGATGTCGACGGTCGCATCGATGCTGGTGTTGGTGTTTCTGCTGATCAGCTACCGGTCGCCACGGCTTGTGCTGCTCACGTTGATTCCGATCTCCAGCGGCATTGTGGCAGGCATGATTGCCGTGCATTGGTGGTTTGGCTTTGTCCACGGGATCACCATTGGATTCGGCATCACCTTGTTGGGCGTCGTTGATGATTACCCCATTCATCTATTCAGCCACATGACGCGACGCGATTCCCCCCGTGCCGTCATGAAGGCCATCTGGCCGACCATGCGGCTGGGCGTGCTGACGACCGCAATTGGGTTTTCCTCTCTGTTGCTGGCTGGCTATCCGGCTCTGGCCCAATTGGGTCTGCTGGCTGTTGTGGGGTTGCTGACGGGGGCGCTCGTCACTCGGTGGGTGCTGCCTGCCTGCATCAACGAAGGGTTTGTGCCGAGAGACATCAGACAGAGGTTTCCGGCGCGTAGCGATTCGTCGAGGACGGGATCGGCTCTCGCGTTGATGGTGCTCCTTCTTGCGACATCGGCGCTGATATGGTCTGATACGCCCCTGTGGGAACAGGATGTGGGGAGTCTGAGCCCGTTGTCGGACGACAAGAAACAGATGGATCAACGGCTGCGGCAGGAACTTGGCGCACCGGACCTGCGGGATCTCTTGGTGATCGAAGGGCCGACGGCTGAAGACGTGTTGGTGAAAGCAGAAGTCGTCATGCCGAAACTTGACCGGTTGACTCAGAGTCAGGCGCTCGCCGGGTATGACATCGTCTCCCGCTATCTGCCCAGCCATCGCATGCAACAGGAGCGGCAGCGAGCCCTCCCTGAGCGAGCGGTTTTGGAACGGAATCTTGAAGCCGCGTCAAAGGGGTTGCCGTTTGCTCCTGGACTCTTCACCCCGTTTCTCGCAGCCGTCGAGGCAGCTCGCAGCCGGCAGCTCGTCGATCGCGCGTCCTTCGCGGGAACGATGTTGGCGATGAAGCTGGAGTCGTTGATATTCTCGCAACAGGATCGATGGGTGGCGGTCGCGCCGCTCCGCGGGGTCGCCGATCGGCGGCAATTGGCCTCGATCGTGGAACAGTGGGGAGAGGCGTCCGTACAGTATGTGGATCTGAAGGAAGAATCGAATCGGCTGATGACGGACTATCGTGATCGCACATTGCAGTTACTGGGGTGGGGGCTGGCGGCCATCGCGCTCACGCTGATCGTGGGGCTACGCTCGGTCATGCTTGTCGGGCGTGTGCTGGCTCCGATCGTCTGTGCACTGATCGTGGTGGCTGCGGTGCTGAGGGGATTGGGAGAACCGCTCTCGCTCTTTCATGTGGCAACCTTTTTGTTAGTGATAGGGTTGGGACTCGACTACGCGCTCTTTTTCAATCGAGCCGAGGGCACGGAAGACGACCGGGCCAGATCGAGGTTCGGCTTGCTCATCTGCGGCACGACGACGATCCTCGTCTTCGGCGTGCTGGCATTCTCGACGATTCCCGTGCTGCACGCAATCGGCCTGACCGCGGCCTGTGGGTCGCTGTCCTGCCTGGCCTTCGCGGCGTTGATGGCAAGGAGGGAGGTACATGCCGCCTAGCGCACAACCGATGGCGCCACTGGTTCTGTCTGCCTATACCCTTGTAACGGCGAACGGTCGGGGCGTCGGCCCGGTGCTGGAGGCCCTCCGGACCCGCAGATCGGGATTGGCGCCTTGCGATTTCGAGGATGTGGGCCTGAAAACCTATATCGGACGAGTGGCCGGCCTCGAGGAGTTTGCGCTCGATCACGAGCTGGCGCCATTCGATTGCCGGAACAATCGGTTGGCCTGGCTCGGCTTGCAGCAAGACGGGTTTATGGTCGCCGTGGCGGAGGCGAAACAGCGGTATGGAGCTGACCGAATCGCCGTGGTGATGGGGACCAGTACCTCCGGGATCCTCGAAACCGAGCATGCGTACCGCATGCGCGATCTCCGGACCGATACGCTCCCCGAGTGGTACCGTACGCGCTATCGCTACACCCACAACATGTTTTCGTTGGGCTACTTTGTGCGGACCTGCCTTGGATTAAAGGGGCCGGCTCTGGTGATTTCGACCGCGTGCTCATCCAGCGCCAAAGTCTTCGCGACGGCCGCTCGGTTGATGCAGACCGGCTTGTGCGACGCCGCGATCGTCGGCGGGGTCGACAGCCTCTGCCTCACAACCTTGTATGGATTCTCCGCGCTGCAACTGCTGTCGTCTGGTCCCTGCAGGCCGTGCGACGAAGACCGTGATGGTCTGTCCTTGGGTGAAGCGGCAGGCTATGCCCTGCTGGAGCCGAGCGACAAGGTCGGAGGTCGAGGCACGGTGGCGTTGCTGGGATACGGCGAGAGCACGGACGGCTATCACATGTCTCACCCCCATCCCGAAGGGGCCGGTGCGATGCGAGCCATCAAGGATTCGTTGGTCAGGGCGCGACTTCGTCCAGAACACATCGAGTATGTGAATTTGCATGGGACGGCGACGGTGGGCAATGATTCCATTGAGGACAAGGCCGTGTACGGGCTGTTCGGCGCGCGCCCTGCGTGCAGTTCAACGAAGGGCTGGACCGGACATACATTGGGCGCCGCCGGCATCACGGAAGCGGTCATCTCCGCCCTTTGCCTGACGCACGGATTGTTGCCGGGGACGCTCAATTGCCGCCGGGTGGACGGTTCGTTGAAGAGTCGCATCCTGCGTGAGAACCAGACCGGATCCGTCTCCTGTGTGCTGAGTAATATTTTTGGATTCGGCGGAAATAATTGCAGCCTCGTGTTGGGGAAATTGTGATGGAGATGGCGATCAGAGGCCTCGGGCTCTTAGCCCCTGGTCTGAACGGGTGGGACGCCGGACGGGCGGTGCTGGCTGGTCTTAGTCCCTTTCAACCGGATGCGGTGCCGGAGCCGGATGCGGCGATCCTTCCGCCGAATGAGCGGCGGCGCAGCAGCGATTGTGTCCGGTGGGCAGTGCACGTTGCGCAAGAAGCCATGGCTCAATCAGGATTGGACCCAGGCGATGTGCCGACGGTCTTTGCCTCTTCCGGCGGTGAAATGGGCGTGTTCGACAAACTCTGCCGCACGCTGGCCCATCCGGAGCGAACGGTGTCCCCCACGTTGTTTCATCAATCTGTGCACAATGCGGCCGCCGGCTACTGGGGGATCGCCACGGCCAGCCAACAGTCGTCGACGGCCCTGTCCTGCTACGACGATTCATTCGCGGCAGGTTTGCTGGAGGCCGTCACTCTTGTATGCGTGGAACGATGCCCGGTGCTGCTGGTGGCTTACGATCTGGCTGTGCCGGTTCCACTCAGCCAAGCCAGGCCGATTACAACAGGATTCGCGGTGGCGTTGGTCATGGCTCCTTCTACCGATGAATCGCCTGCTGTCATGCAAGTGCGACTCGAAGAAGGGGATGCTGTCGGCACAGGTGGCCTTGCAGATCCCGTTTTGGAGCGAATCCGGCAAAGCAATCCTGCCGCTCGATCGTTTCCGCTCTTGAGCGCCATCGCGACGGGAGGCGAACGGATCGTCAGGCTGGGTTTGCTGGAGAGCCAGCAACTCGTGATTGAACTGGGGCCATGCCGTCTTTGACCAAAGAGGAACTGGCCGGCTTGCTTCCCCATGCAGGAGCCATGCGTCTGCTCGATTGCGTCGAGTCATGGGATGACTCCACCATCCGCTGCCTCGCTGTGTCGCACCGTGATCCGGAGAATCCCTTGCGGCGTGATGCGAGGCTTGACGTGGTCGCAGGGCTGGAATATGCCGCACAGGCCATGGGGGTCCATGTCGGGCTGCTCAATGGGCGCTCGCCGGAGGGCGAATCAATCGGTTATGTCGGAGGGTTGCGCGACGTGAGGTTCCACATCGACCGGCTCGACGAGTGCTCGGATGGACTTACAATCGACGCAACCAGATTGTTTGCGGATCACCGGAGCTTCATGTACCGATTCACTCTGTCGTGTGATGGCCAAAAAGTGCTGACAGGGCGGGCGTCGATTTTCCTCACACAGGCGTCAGGATGATGAAGAGACGAGCGCTGGTCACAGGAGGAAGCGGTGCGATCGGCTCGGCGATTGCCGAGCGGCTGGCGGGAGACGGTTATGCCGTCGTGGTGCATGGCTATCGGCATCGTGAATCAGCTGAACGGGTAGCTGAAAAGATCAGGGCTCAAGGCGGGATTGCAGCAAGTGAATCGTTCGACATCACGAATGAGGTTGCAACCAGAGAGGCGCTGGAGACGCTGCTGAAGGACGGGCCGATCCAACTCGTTGTCAATAACGCAGGGTTGCACGACGATGCGCCCATGGCCGGCATGACCGGAGAGCAATGGAGCAAGGTCATCGATGTGTCGCTCCATGGATTTTTCAACGTGACGCAGCCGCTGTTGCTGCCCATGATCGGGACCAGATGGGGGCGCATCATCTCCATTTCGTCCGTAGCCGGGGTGATCGGCAACCGTGGCCAAACGAATTATGCCGCTGCCAAGGCCGGTCTTCACGGAGCGAGTAAATCGCTGGCAATCGAATTGGCGTCGAGAGGCATCACGGTCAATGTGGTCGCGCCAGGCCTGATTGAGTCGCCGTCGACCAGAGCGTCATTCAGGCCGGAGCAAATCGAAGCTATTGTTCCGATGAAGCGAGTCGGCACCGCGGAAGAAGTTGCGGCGTTGGTGTCGTTTCTGGCGTCCGAACAGGCGGGGTATATTACCGGACAAGTCATCGGCATCAACGGAGGCATGGCGTAAGGGGATAGTGCTGAGTGCTGAGATTGAACTCAGGACTTGTGACTCAGCACTCATATCTCAGCACTTCCTATGTAGAGAGGATCGAGTGACGAATTCATATTGGGTGGTGATTCCTGCGTATAACGAGGCCACGACTGTCCGTGACGTGGCGATGCGCGCGCGCCGGCAATGCCGACACGTGGTCGTCGTGGACGACGGTTCAACCGATGGGACCGCCGAGGCATTGGCTGATGTGGATGTGATCCTGTTGCGCAACGAACAGAACTGTGGGAAAGCCGGGAGTCTGGTGCGCGGGTTTGACCATGCGTTGGCCCATGGTGCTGACGGTGTCATTACGCTGGACGCGGATGGGCAACATTTGCCGGAAGAAA
This sequence comes from Nitrospira sp., assembly GCA_016873455.1. Taxonomy (GTDB): domain Bacteria; phylum Nitrospirota; class Nitrospiria; order Nitrospirales; family Nitrospiraceae; genus Nitrospira_D. The sequence continues at coordinate 14,267 of VGXE01000054.1, forward strand.
TTCCTGTTTTTCTCGAACAGGCGAAGGACTGTCCGAATACCTTGCTGGTCGGTGCCCGCGGACGCGATCAGCGCCGAGCCTTGTTTTGGCGCTATGTCGCCAATCGCATCGCGGATTTCTGGATCGGTTGGGCGGCAGGGCAGCCGATTGAGGACAGTCAGTCAGGATTTCGTTTGTATCCCACCCAATTGTTGCAGATGGTCACGATCTCGCATGGACCCGAACGCAGCTTCGTCTATGAGAGCGAGATTCTTATCGAAGCGGCTCGGAATGGGTATGAGATCCGCAGTGCGCCCGTCAGCGTGACGCGCCGCCCAGGACCGAGTCCGAGCCATTTCCGTCCCGTTCTGGACATTGCGAGAATCGTCCGGATGGTTGCGTGGAAGCTGCTTTCTCGCGGTATGTATCCGCAAGGCCTCTGGATTTGGCTCACCTCCTCCCAAATTCGATATACGGCGCCATCTCTTACGAAAGGTGAGTAGGACGTCACGGGTAAACGCTACGGCGATGACATGGATTCCTTGGGATCTTGACGGTATTGGGGAGTTCTGGCATACCAGCGCAGCGTGCTAGGTGTCGCAATACGGTCGTATAGCTCTTCACATTCAACCTTGGTGGAAACGGAGGATCGCATGACGCGCAGTTGGCTGAGGGTAACCGGATTGCTGAGTGTCGTTCTGTTCACTGCTCTGGTTGGCTGTAAGAGTCATGGCGTGAGTGCGTTTACCGCGCAGGCGGTCAAACCAACGGATCTCATGAAGGTTAAATATCGCGTGCTGAAAACAGCGGCAGTAGGCAAAGATATGGGATTCAAGTTGCTCTGGATCCCTTTCGTCAGTCCCAGTGAAGCCGATGCCAAGGCTGATATGATGGAACGGTTGACGATGGAAGGAATTAGCACGGCAGGGAAGAATATTGCTTATATGAACGCCACTTCCGATAGAGGAGGGTTCGGTTTTATTGGGCTGATTGGAGCCCCTTCGATTAAGTTAAGGAAGGTCTGATTAATTCACGTTTACACGAAGAACTCTGTTTCTGAATGGAGCAACACAGGTACTCTGCTGGAAATTCGCTAGTCCGGGAGCGTCCGCCTCGGGTATCGCCCGCTGTCGGGCCGCCCGGAGCCTTGTTCGCACACCCATCCGCTAGACTCCCGCCAACACGCGCCGCCGCGCCATGTACAGATTTGCCAAGCCGCAGCTGA
>VGXE01000055.1 GCA_016873455.1 Nitrospira sp.
ACAACGGCAACGGCGTCAAGCAAGACTCGATTCACGCGGTCGAGTTGTTTCGTAAAGCGTGTGATGGGGGGGATACGAAAGGGTGTTTCAATTTAGGGTGGATGTATGACGAAGGCAACGGCGTCAAGCAAGACTCGTTTGAAGCAGTAGCTTTCTATCGTAAGGGGTGTGATGGGGGAAATGCGACATGATGGACGTGTTAGGGCTGAAGTAACCGTCTGTGGCCACCCTTGTGGCGCAGACGGCTCCCTCTCAGGTCTCTCGCCGATGCAGCTGACACCTCGTCATCAATTGGACAAGGCCCGAGTCCGATAACCGGACTGATTCAGCCTGCTCGGGATAGTGTCGCGTAGGATCTCGAGGCGGCATCCCACGGCTCGCAGATCACCAACAGTAGTTGTCTATCCAGCGGTCAATGTCGAGCCGTGATGGGGCGAGGTTCTTGATCCGCTGCTTTCCGGCGACCGCAATTCAAACATGCGAACACTGTGATCGCAAGTCCAGCATCCAAATCAACTGCCCGCTCCGGCAACATCGCGCCGTGGCATTTATCACATGTCTTCATGGGCCGGACTGTATCATTTCCTAAAAGTGGAGCATATCCTCCTGAAGTACTGGATGGAGAGGTGAAAGGGTTCCCGTATCTGCCTAGTTACCGCTAGTCCCTTTGGGCATGCGGGTTTGCAGGGTTTCATGAAGAGAAACGGTTGGTCTCGCTTGACAGGCCTCACCCCCTCCCATAGGATTGTGGCCACAACCATGATGAACCACAATGTATAGACTTCTACTCATTTCCGCGCTGCTCGTCGTCCTGTATTTCTTGCTGCGGCAGGCAGTTCGAGGATTCAAAAACAAGGGGGTAGGGGATCCGGGAGCACCAGTGGATCTAGACCAGATGGTTGAAGACCCGGTGTGCCATACATTTGTACCACGGCGGCACGCGGTGATTGAGACAGTCAACGGCCAGACGCACTGTTTTTGCAGCCGGCAATGTGCGGAAACATTTCAGAACCGACAATCCAGTTAGCAGCCGGAATAACTCGAGTCGGACAGCTTGTCTTCCTTGTCGAATTTCAGTGTAATCTGGCATTGGTTCGGTGAGAAGTTGAACAGTGGTGGGCCGGACTTTCCTCCGGCAATGCGGTAGTAAGTCCAGGTCTCGCCGCCGAAGAAGCGCGTTGTTTTACCGTCAGGAGTGCCCCAGTTCTTTTCAAACCAGGCCTTGTCTTTTCCCTGCAGCTCGGCCGGTTTGAGTGACGCGTCAAGATACGGGTTGCCGCCTCCGCAGGCGGCCAGCAGCACGGTCAGAGACAAGAGCCATGCAGATCGTCGCATCGTACAATCTCCAGCTGGATGATGCCATGAACGGACGACGAAATTGTATCCCTCGCTCCGAGGCCTGTCAAACGGCTGAGCAGACCCATGGCGAAAATATTGAGTTCTTCTTACAATGACCGATAACGAATCGACCGCATGTGCAACCGCATCGGACATGACATGAAAGGAGCCGACGATGAAGTTTTTTCTTGATACAGCCAACGTGAAGGAAATTTATGAGGCCGCCAGTTTCGGCATCTTGGACGGCGTGACCACGAACCCCTCGCTGGTGGTCAAAGAAGGCCGCAGCTTCAAGGAAATGCTTCAGGAGATCTGCAAGATCGTGGACGGCCCGATCAGCGCCGAGGTCGTCAGCGTGGAAGCAGACGCCATGGTGAAGGAAGGCAGAGAACTCGCCAAGATCCACAAAAACATCGTCGTCAAATGCCCGCTGATTCCGGAAGGCATCAAGGCGACGAGTAAACTTTCTGCGGAAGGCATTCGCGTAAATGTGACCCTCTGCTTTTCCCCGACACAGGCCCTTCTCGCCGCCAAAGCGGGCGCCTGGTGCGTGTCGCCGTTCATCGGCCGATTGGACGACGTCAGCTCTGACGGCATGGCGCTGATTCGTCAAATCGTCACTATCTACAAGAATTACGACTACAAAACGTTGGTCCTGGTGGCCAGCGTCCGCCATCCACAGCATGTCGTGGAATCGGCGCTGGCAGGCGGCCACATCTCCACCATGCCCTACAGCGTGTTCCAGGCACTGTTCAAGCACCCACTGACCGACGCCGGCTTGAAGAAGTTTCTCGAAGACTGGAAGGCAAAAGGGCAGCAGTGACGGCGCAGAGGCGGGACGGGCTCCCTGGTTGACTCGCCGTGCTCGCGCAACGCGCGGCCTCAGAAGGCCCTCGTTGGACGCGCGCAATAGCGAGTCAACCACGTCGCCTCCCGCCATAAAAAAGGGGTGGGTAGGGTCATCCCTCAACTGCGCGCATCGAGCGAGCACCGTCCGATTTATTGCAATTGTAAATCACTCTTGTGTGCGCGCTCGGCGAGCACGAGGGATGACCCTGATCACCCCTCATCACCCCCTCCGTCAATTATTTTCCGGGCTGTTCGGAACACCGAGTGGAACATGGGGCGGGTGAGTTTTCCCGTAAACGTGTTCTGCTGACTAGGGTGATAGGAGCCAAGCAGCAATATGCCCCACGGCAGGCGATAGGCCACCCCGTGGCCGAACTTAGGAACGGGAGAGGGGATTTCCAATCTGGCCGCACGGCATGTCTTGAGATAATGGTCGAAGGCGATTTTCCCGAGAGCCACCACCACACGGGCCTTTGCGAGAAGCCGCAATTCCTCCCGCAAGAATCGGCTGCACTGGTCGAACTCATCCGGTGCAGGCTTGTTTCCCGGCGGAGCGCACCGGACGGTCGCCCCGATATAACAATCTGACAATGTGAGACCGTCGTCACGGTGCGTCGACGATGGCTGGCTGGCGAATCCATGCCGATACAACGCCTCATAGAGCCAATCTCCGCTTCGGTCGCCGGTAAACACCCGCCCTGTTCGATTCCCACCATGGGCCGCAGGGGCCAACCCGAGCACATAGAGTCGCGCGTGCGGATCACCAAAGCCGGGCACCGGCCGGCCCCAATAGGTCCAATCCAAAAACTGGCGCCGTTTCGTTTGCGCGATCTTGTGCCGATAGATCACCAACCTAGAGCAGGCCTCACAATGTGTAATGGTCTCGTTCAGAACGGACAGGGTCTTCATCGCGCGGCAGTGTAACACGGACAGGAACATCATTCCGCTTGCCGGGCTAGTAGTCCGCTGTTAGCATGCCCGATCGTAACGGCATCTGCTATGCTTATACCCAAGGAGTTACTGCATGACCGCTAGGAACGTGGGGATAGTGTTGTTCGCATTGACATTGGCGAGCTTTACTCCCTCAGCAATTGCGTTTCCACAGCCCCCTCCGGATCAAATGGAAAACGACAAGGACCTCGTGCTTCCTGATCCGATGGACGGACAGGCAGAACCGGGAGATCGGTTGGTCATCTTGCCGGAAATCAAGCGGGAAGGTGAGCGGTTCTTTTTGAGCTCGTTCAAACTGCCCGACAAGATCACCTTTGCCGGCCTCACGGTCCCCCTCGACAACTGGCAAGTCAGAGAACGCATCGAGTATGAGTTCTATCAATTCTTGGAAGACCAGGGCGAGAGCATTATCCTCGCCAAACGCACCGGTCGTTGTTTTCCACCGGCCGAGAGGCAGCTGGCCGAAGCGGGCCTGCCGGACGATCTGAAATACATGTTGCTGGTCGAAAGCAAATGTATTGCAGCGGCTTACTCCAAAGCCAAAGCGTCCGGCCCTTGGCAATTCATCCCGTCTACCGGCCGGCGCTACCAACTCAAGAGCGATGCCGTCCGGGACGAACGCCGCAATCTCGAAATGTCCACCGAAGCGGCGGTGAAATACCTCAAGTACTTGAAAGACTTTCAACAGAACGATTGGTTCCTGGCCATGGCTTCTTATAACGCCGGCGAAGAACGGGTCCGCAAGTTGATCAAGGACCAGAAGATCAGCGACTATTGGAAAATGCACGGCCCTCGCGAGACCATGCGCTATGTCCCCCGGATCATAGCGGCCAAAGAAATCTATTCCCAGCCGGAGAAATATCTGGGGCTGAGCAAGAAGGATCTCTACATCCCGCTGGAAACGGAAACCGTCACGGTCACGGTGAAGGAGTCACAACGGGCGTTGACCTCCATCGCCGAGGAATTCGGCACCTACTTTCTCGAACTGAAGATGCTTAATCCCGAGTTTAAGAAAGATGTGCTGCCCCAGGGGACCTACCACATCAGAGTCCCTCGTCAAACCTGTCCAAGCCGCTGTTTTAAACAAGACAAGATGCCATAACTTCTTTCGGTCATGCCGCTTCGCTTCCCCGCATCCCCTGCCCAATCATTGCTTCGGAAGTTGATTGCCACGGGGTTGGCAGCAGCCAACCCCTACCACGCCCTGCTGAAATCCATGTCGCGCCATGGGCACCTGCTGCGAGTGGGCCGCCGAACCTATGACCTGGATCACATCGACCGAATCGTCGCAGTGGGCGCCGGCAAGGCGTCCGCTCGGATGGCCCAAGCCATCGAACACATCCTAGGAACCAAGTTGGAACGGGGATTCGTTGTGGTTCCGCCTGGTCACAGGGTCCAGACAAGACAGATTGCCGTCGTCGAAGCCGGCCACCCGATTCCAGATCGTGCGGGACGGCAAGCCGCTCAACGTATCCAGACCTTGATTCACGATCTCACGCCTCGCGACCTCCTCATCGTCTTGTTGTCGGGTGGAGCATCAAGTCTCTTGCCGTCTCCGGCTCAGGGCATCACCCTGGCGGCTAAACAACGGACTACGCGTCTGCTGTTGAGAAGCGGCGCAACCATCGAGGAGATCAATGTCGTACGCAAACACCTGTCTCGGCTGAAAGGCGGAGGACTCGCGCTCTCCACACAGGCCACAATTGCGACCCTCATTCTTTCGGATGTCATCGGGGACGACATTGGCACGATCGGATCGGGCCCGACTGCTCCAGATCCCACCACGTTCGCAGATGCCATCTCCGTGCTGCGCCGATACAAGATATGGCTTACTGCGCCTCTCGCCGTGCGCCGTCATCTGCTCCGAGGGAACAGAGGGGTCGTCCCGGAGACATTGAAACCAGGCTCACAGCGGCTGCGCTCAGTGCACCATGTGATCATCGGCAATAACCGTGGGATGCTCGACGCGGTTGCCCGGGCTGCGGAACGGGCGGGGCTCTATCCCCACTGCCTTTCAGACCCCATCGTAGGAGAAGCCCGGACGGAGGCAAAGCGGTTTGTCGGACGAGCGTTACGCCTCCTAGGGCAACACGGACAACTGAGGCGCCCTTCATGTGTCATTGCCGGAGGGGAACCGACCGTGACAGTCACAGGACACGGCAAAGGAGGACGCGCACAGGAATTTGCAGCCGCAGCAGCCCTCCACCTTACCGGGGTTTCTCATGTCTGGCTCGCGGCACTGGGAACGGATGGGACCGACGGGCCGACCGATGTCAGCGGTGCGGTGGTCAACGGAGCAACCGCCGAACAGGCTGAGGAACTCGGCGTCGACCTCCGCTCCGCATTGAAGCGGCATGACACCTACCCAGCCTTACGGGCCCTGCAGTGTCATATCCGCACTGGCCCAACCGGCACCAACGTCAATGACCTTTACCTCCTCCTGGTGCTGTAGGTACTATTCGACCCGATGGCGCATCCCAGCGTTCTCCCCTTGGTACAGTGTCACAACCTCGAACTGGTCGGAGGCAAAGCCCTGGGTTTGGCTCGGCTCATGGCTGCCGGGTTTCCTGTGCCTCCCGGCATCTGCGTGACGACTGAAGCCTACCGGCAAAGCCTACTCGCATCGGGATTTACTCTGGCAGAAGAATGGACGCATGTCAGCACCCTCTCAGAGGAAGAGCGAAAGGTGGCATTATCTGTTTGCCAAGCACGGGTGAGGGACGCAGACACCTCTTCACTGACCGCAGAATGGCAGGCGGCACTCCAAGCCCTCAATGTTCCTCATACGACCAGCTGGGCCGTTCGCTCCTCGGCCACGAACGAAGATGCAGGCCGGACCAGCTTTGCCGGACTCTATCGCACCCATCTTGGAGTCGCCATCGATGGGATCGACGACGCGATCAAGGACCTCTGGACTTCGCTCTGGCAGGAACGCGTACTGCGGTACGCTGTTGAACGAGGTGGTGATCACGCAATCCCCTCGATGGCCGTGGTCATTCAGCCCATGCTCGATGCACTGGTCTCCGGTGTCGCCTATTCGATTCATCCGGTCACCGGCCGCTCCTTCTATGTTGCCGTGAATGCGGTGCCCGGTTTGGCCGCCCCGCTGGTCGACGGACATGTCACGCCTGACCAGTATATTGTCCAGATGGGTGCCGATCAGCGGCCAGTCTGGGTTCGGCGACGGACCCTGGCACACAAAACGCAGCGATTGACCGTCACACAAGACGGATTGCGCAGCGACGCCATTTCTGTATCGGCGCAATCGGAGTCCTCGCTTTCAGACGAACAGCTGTTCGAGTTAGGGGCTATGGCCAAACACATCGAACAGGCCTTTGGGCACCCGGTTGATCTGGAGTGGGCGATCGATCCACATCGACTTTGGGTCTTGCAGGCGCGCCCTATCACCGGGGTTTCCCCCTCCTCCCAGCTGACGGACGACGATTGCGAGTGGTCGCGCGCGAACTTTAAAGAAACGATGCCGGAGTTGCCGAGTCCTGTGGGGAATTCCTTTCTTGAGCTGTTCATGGATCAGTACATCGTCGAACCCTACCGGCGGCTCGGCTGCCATATTCCCAATGGTCTGACGTCAACACGCATCTTCCATGGACGTCCCTACCTGAACGTCACCTTGTTCCATCTGCTCGTCGCGCAACTACGTGGCGACCCAGCCCAGCTGCCGGAACAGATGGGCGGAGAACCGATCGCAGCCGCACCGGCGGTGCATCCGCTCGGCTGGCTCGCCTTCATCCGCGCAGGAATCGTGATGTCGAAGGAAATGCGGCGCGCGACCGCCCATGGCCCGGCGTGGTTCGCCGAGATGAAAACCATGGCGAAACACTTCGGATCGGAACAGATCGACGCGCTGTCATTTGACGAGACGGTCCGGGAGCTCGATGAACTGAGCGCACGGTTCCACCGTCACGAGCTCACGTTTGGCATCGCGGGCGGAGTGGCTCAATGCCTGCAGGCGTTGAACTTCCTGTTGCCACGGTGGCTCGGATCGGACTGGAGAGTCCTCTCAAACGCGGCCCTGCAAGGCCAAGGCACAGTCATCAGCGCGCAACAGATCCTACGCCTCGCGGAAATCGTGGACATTGCGCGGCATGAACCGGCGGCCGAGGCGTTCCTCAACGCGGAGCCCTGGAACCCCTCACACTTCCGCACGGCGCTGAAAGACACGGCGTGCTTGCGCGCCTTCGACGCCTACCTGGAAGATTACGGCCACCGCGGCATTGGCGAATCGGATGTGATGTCCCCTCGTCTGGCGGACAATCCCGAAGCGATTCTGTCCGTCCTACGACTGCAACTTGGGGCCGCACCGGTCGGTCAAAAGGAAGTCCTGTCGCGCCAGGAGCGCACCAGCGCGGACGCGCTGGCGGAGATCAAACGGCGTCTTGGCTGGCGGCTGGACCGGTGGTTCATGTACCGCTGGTGGTATCGACGGTTATGCCGGTTTTTCGCCTTGCGGGAAGCCAACCGGCATCATCTGATGTATTTTTCAACGGCCACCCGCACCCTGCTGCTGCACCTCGGCGATCTGCTAGTCACACAAGAGAAGTGTGACGTACGCGACGACATCTTCTTTCTTACCGTACAAGACCGAACCGATCTCGTATCCCAAAAGAACCGGGATTGGCGAGGAATCATTCGTGAACGCCGAGCTGAGCGAAACCGCAATGCCGCCATCGACGTCCCCGACACCATCCGCGATTGGGAAACTGCCACGACCAACAGCACCATTTCTGATCGCTCCCATGGAACCGGACCGTTGGTTGGCCTGCCCATCAGTGCTGGATCCGCAACTGGGCCAGTGCGGCTCCTCCGTTCCTTGACCGATTGGAGCCACGTGAAGGCGGGAGACATCCTCGTGGCTCCCGTGATCGACCCCGGCATGGCCCCGCTCTTCGGCATCGCCGGCGGCTTGATCGTGGAAATGGGCGGCACCCTGTCTCATGGCGCGATCATCGCCCGCGAATACGGCCTTCCGACCGTGGCCAATGTCGAAGCCGTGATGACGCGCTTGAAAGAGGGACAGCGGGTGCGCCTGGATGCGGCCGCCGGCACCATTCATGTGGACCCCTGCCTCTAACAATCATTCCTTCGCAGCCCCTTCGATACCCGACTGATTCGGGTCCTGCGTACCTTGACCTTTTACGATGATTTACGTAGGCTCCGCTCACGAGATGAGACGCCGTCTCATGACTCACGACTGCGGACTGAACCGCCTTGCTGTTCGGGTAGAGTATCGAGCCCATGAGTGACCTCTTGCTACCCGCCATCGGCCTCCTCGTCGGCCTGCTGCTCGGCGGTCTGTTCGCCGGACTGTGGGTCGGGGGACGTCTACGCATTCAATCGCAACGGGCGGAAGCAACCACCGATGAGCTGAGGAAGCAGGTGGAGCTCGATCGGCAGGACAGAACCGTGCTCGGAAGAGAGCTGGCCGACGCGCAGCAAGCACGAGCCGCCGCGGAAGCGAGAATCGAGGGCGTCACGAAGCAACTCGCCGATCAACAATCGTTGCTCGATCAAGCTCGCCAAGAACTCCTGCATGCCTTCCAAGGCCTATCCGGCGAGGCGCTGAAACAGAACAACGAGGCATTCCTGAAACTGGCTTCGGTGTCGTTCGAGGCGCTGCACGCCAAAGCAGACGGCGCGTTGCAACAACGGCAAGCGGCAATCGACGGCCTGGTGCGTCCGCTGCAAGAATCCCTGCAGCGCTATGATGAACACATGCGGCAGCTGGAGCAATCGCGCCAGTCAGCCTATGGCGGACTGGATCAGCACCTCAAGTCGCTGGCCGAATCGCACCAACGGTTGCAGCAGGAAACGGGCAACCTGGTCAAAGCGTTGCGAGCCCCCGCGGTACGGGGGCAATGGGGCGAGATTACGCTGAAGCGTGTGGCTGAACTCGCCGGCATGGTTGAACATTGTGATTTTGTGGAGCAGCAATCCGTCACTGCCGAGGACGGCCGATTTCGGCCCGATATGGTCGTACAACTCCCCGGCAGCCGGCGAATCATCGTCGACGCCAAGACCGTACTCGCGGCCTACCTTGACGCGCATGACGCACGGGACGATGCGCAGCGGGCGGAGGCGCTTCGCCGACACGCCGAGCAGGTGCGGAAGCGGATGGATGAACTGTCATTGAAGGCCTACTGGTCACAGTTCGACCGTGCGCCGGAATTCGTCGTGCTGTTTCTCCCGGGCGAGCAGTTCCTCGGAGCTGCCCTGGACCAAGACCCTCGCCTCATCGAAGAAGGCTTCGCGCGCGGGGTGGTCTTGGCGACTCCGGCAACGCTCGTGGCCCTACTCCGGGCCGTCGCCTACGGCTGGCGCCAAGAGCGGTTGAACGCCCATGCGGAGGAGGCCGGCCGTCTGGGCAAGGACCTCTATGAACGAATGGCCGTGCTGGCCGAACATTTCAACGACGTCGGCCAGGCCCTTGGGAAGAGCGTGTCGGCCTACAACCGCGCCGTGGGATCACTGGAGACCAGAATTCTTCCGGCCGCGCGCCGATTCAAAGACTTGGGGGTCTCGTCGGACAAGGAGATTCCACTCCTCGAACCGGCGGAACTTGTGCCGAGAAAATCCCTACCGCTTGACGCCGAACACTAAAGGAGCCGGCATGACCGACGAGCAGCAAATGGTCGAGGACTTTCATCGGAAATTTGAGATTGCGATTCAGCCGACTCCCGCTGACCCAGCTGACGATACGAAACAGCTCCGCATCCGTCTCATCCAAGAAGAGTTCGACGAACTGAAAGAATCGATGGCCACCGGGAATTTGGCAGCGGTCGCCAAGGAAATGGCCGACTTACTGTATGTGGTCTACGGCACCGCCGTCTCCTATGGAATCGACATGAAGCCGGTCTTCCAGGAAGTCCACCGGTCAAATCTGAGCAAGGTAGGCGGCTACAAACGGGCCGATGGAAAGTGGGTGAAACCTCCGACCTATTCGCCCGCCAGGCTCGAACCGATTCTCAACGCACAAATGGAATTCGGAGCAGAAACAGGCTCCCCCCTGCGCACCACACCGATATCACGATCAAACTCATGAAAGCACTCCACTGCCCAAGCTGTGGAACACCGTTTGTTCGTGCCACCTACAATGAAGGAACAGTTGAGAAGCTGCTCGGCCGCTTCAGCGTGCGCCCATTTCGTTGTCAACTGTGCACAAGACGATTTCATACCTTTTGGACCGGGTTCCCGGACGCGAGTCACGCAGTCGACCGCCGGCAATACAAACGCTTGCCGGTCTCGTTTCACGCCGAAGCGTTCGCCGATACCGCGCACCGGGTCCGGGGCCGCATCACCGATATTTCAGTGGACGGCTGCACGGTCGAAACTGCTGAGATTCTGCCGCTTGGGACCTTCATGGAGCTCACCATTACGCCTGCCTCGGACGAAAAAGCGATCACGGTCGAGACAGCTGCGGTATGCTCCGTGCGGAACGAGTCGATGGGAGTCCATTTTCTAGAATTGCCTTCAGCCGACAAGGTCCGTCTCAGCCAAGTCATCCTCAGCTTGCTCGTCAGCCAGAGCGTCCACCCCAACCTCTTTTCCTAATCCAATAGCTTGGCGGAAAAGCCGGCTAGCGGCGCCCAGAAGGTCTTGCGACCGTGAGATTATCGATGAGTCTGACAGAGCCGAGTCGGAGGGCACTGAGCAGAACGACCTTGGAGGTCACAACAGAAAGCGGCTCCAATGTCCGGGGGTCGCACACCGCTAAGTAATCGACCGTCACCTTCGATTCGTGCTTGACTACCGTGGCCATCGCAGATTGAACCACTGATACATCCGTCGTCCCGCTGTGAATCGCCTCAGCCCCTGCCAGCAGACTCTTGTAGAGCGCGGGCGCGGCGATCCGCTCCTCCGGTGAGAGATACACATTGCGTGAACTCATCGCCAAGCCGTCCGGTTCACGCACGGTAGGACGAACCATGATCTCCACACCCAGGTTCAGATCCTCGACGAGCTGCCGAACCAGGGCAGCCTGTTGATAGTCCTTTTGCCCGAACAGAGCAAGATGAGGCCGAACGATGCCGAAGAGTTTCGTCACCACAAGCGCGACGCCGGCGAAATGGTGCGGCCGCGCTTTCCCTTCCCATCGCGCGGCAATCGCCGGAACGGTCACAACCGTCTGACATCCCACCGGGTACATGGCCGACGCGGAAGGTTCGAAACAGACGTCCACGCCTTCCTGTCGGCATAACTCACGATCCTTCCGAATCGGGCGAGGATACTTGGCTAAATCTTCCGCCGGTCCGAACTGCGTCGGATTGACGAAGATACTGACGACCAGTGCATCGCATCGTAGACGCGCAGCCCGAATGAGGGCCCGATGGCCATCGTGCAGGGCGCCCATCGTCGGGACAAACCCGATTGTGACCCCTTCACGGCGAAGCCCTTCACTCCAGGTCGTCATGGACTCGACACTGCGGATGGTCTTCATGGGGTCTGACCAGAACTGCACGTCGGGCGCGAGCCGTAACGGGTCGAGGGCTGAGGAAAGAGCAACCGGACTTCGGAGGTGTCCGTGTTTTCCGCCAGCAGCTGAGTGATGGTTCGCTGGAGCGTCGGGTGCACGAACAACGGATCGAGCTCACTCATCGGGATGAGCACAAAGCGGCGCTGATGCAACCGGGGATGCGGCACCACCAAATCTGGGTCGTTGATCGTCTGATCGCCGTAAAACAACAGATCGAGATCGATCGTCCTGGGACCGGACCGGTGATCGTGATCGCGCCCCAGCGAACGTTCTATTTCACGCAACACCATGAGGAGGCTCCGGGGCATGACATCGGTTTCGAGCTGCACGACGCCGTTGAGAAACCAGGCGTCGCCCGGATCAGTCCCATCATGAACCGGTTCCGTTTCATACAGGAGAGAGATACCCGTCACCCGTGAATGAGGCAGGAGGCCGAGCAACGTCACCGCCCGGTCGCAGAAATCGATCCGATCGCCGACGTTCGATCCAAAACCGATGTAGCTCGTTTCCATAACAGCCACGTTACACGTAAGGAGTGAAACATGAGGGGTGAGAGCAAGATTTCTGATCTCTCATATTTCACCTTTTACCTTTCACGGCGTTAGAATCCCACTTTTTTAATGCGTTCCACCGCTTCGGCCAATCGCTCTTTCGACGTACAGACCGTCATACGGATGTAGCCTTCGCCAGGCGCGCCGAATCCATTGCCCGGCGTCGTGACGATGCCGGCCTTTTCCAGCAAATGCGCGGTAAAGGATGTGGACGTATAGCCCTTCGGCACCGTCACCCATATGTAGAAGGCCGCGGGTGGCGCATCGACTTCGAGCCCGAGTTGTTTCAGGCCCGGCACGAGCGTATCGCGCCGTTCTTGATAAATTTTCCGGATGCCGTCAGTCACTGAATCAGGAAGGCCCAACGCCGTGATCCCGGCTTCCTGCACGGCTTCGAATACCCCGGAATCCAGATTGCTCTTCACCTTGCCGAGGCCGGCCAATACGTCCTTATTCCCGACCGCGAAACCAAGTCTCCAGCCGGTCATGTTGTACGTCTTTGACAGGGAGTGAAACTCAATACCCACATCCTTGGCGCCTTCAACCTCGAGAAAGCTGGCCGGCCGTTTCCCATCGTAATAGATTTCCGAGTAGGCTGCGTCGTGACAGACGATGACTTGATGTTCCTGTGCAAACTCCACCACGCGCTTGAAGTACTCCTTGTTCATGATGACTGACGTGGGATTATTCGGGGAATTCAGCCACATCAGCTTGGCCTTCTTCGCCACCTCCTTCGGAATCGCGTTCAGATCCGGAAGAAAGCCGTTGGCTTTCGTGAGCGGCATGATATGTGACACCCCGCCGCAGAAACTCGTGCCCACCGGATAGACCGGATACCCGGGACTCGGGACCAGCACCACGTCGCCCGGATCGACGAACGCAAGATGGATGTGGCCGATGCCTTCTTTCGAGCCGATCAAGGTCAGCACTTCGTTGGCCGGATCAAGTGTCACATTGAACCGGCGCTTGTACCAATCGGCTACGGCTTTCCTAAAGGACAACATCCCTTCATAGGACGGATACTGGTGATGTTTGGCATCCTGAGCCGCCTTGGCAAGACTGTCGATGATGAGTGCCGGTGTCGGCAGATCGGGGTCACCGATGCCGAGGTTAATGATATCTGCGCCCTTGGCGATCGCCGCCTGCTTCATCTTATCGATGGCGGCAAACAAATACGGGGGGAGTGTCTTAATGCGGGTCGCAACTTCGATGGGGAAACCGGACATAGCGCCTCTGCTCCTTCTGTAAATAAATTGGTGTTCCAGCCAGCACGTCTTAAAGCCGGGAAATCATCACGTCATCAAACCGGCAGGTCTTCACGTCACGAGACCAACTGAAGACTTTCGACTTGACGACTTTTTAACTGGCCGACTATGGGAGAAGACTACTTCATGATGGAGGCGGTAATCAACGACTGGATCGAAGCACATGGCCGATGAGCTGATCAGCCGCTTGATGGAGTTGGGGAAGTTTGGGCAACGCCGTCGTTTTCACGTCCTGCGTGGTGAGGCGCGCTTTCGTCAAATCTGGCGCACACTCACGGCACAACGCATCGATGCCAGTCTGTTCCATTTCCAGATGGAACAAGAGCCCATACGCACGAGAACCATAACGGAATGCCTGCAGAGGCGCGATCTCAGAAGCAACCAACGGTACGCACTCGTTCGGCAAGTCGAAAATTTCCCCGTGCCATTCGAAGACCTCGAAGGACTCAGGCCATGTGCTGAACACAGGATCCTGCTTGGCTTCAGCCGTCAGCCGGACTTGCGTCATCCCAATTTCGAGCGCCTTCCCGGACCGCACGGTCGCGCCGAGCGCCTTCGCCATGAACTGACTGCCAAGGCAAACCCCGATCACCGGCGTTCCGGATTTCAGTACCGACCGGATGAACGCCGTCTCGTCGGCAATCCATGGTTCAGAATCATTCACCGACATCGGCCCGCCCATCACGATCAACAAATCGCCCGGGTCGCTGGGTAGCCCATCCTGTGGCACCAGATGGTGCTCAAGCTGAACCCCTCGCTTGCCCAGCGATGCCGCAAACGCGCCAGGACCTTCAAAGGGAACGTGTTGGAGACAAACAGCTCTTTGCGTCATGATCACCTGATTGAGTCTTGGCAGAAGATGGTCCTACCTGGACTTTCACTGGAAGGATACATACACTGTCTTCAGACTGGCTCGCAAGCAGGGGCTTTCCATACAACAGCGAGCAAACTCACTTTAGACAAAGAGGTTGGCCATGAAATACCGCATCGCCTTACACAGGTCTGAAGAGGGCTTCGCAGTCTCGGTTCCCGGCTTACCTGGGTGCTGGTCACAAGGTACGACGGAACAGGAGGCCATTCAGAACATTCAGGATGCCATCCGCGAATACTTGGCCGTCGTCGAGGATGAAATCCGAGGCCAGGACGTGCGCGAGATCGAAGTCGCGGTGTAGCGTTGCCGAAAATTCCCGGCGTCAATCACCTTACTGCCGTGCGAGCGCTTGAAAAGGCAGGCTTCCGTGTCATCCGTCAAGGGAAACACATCGTAATGAGCAACGGCCAGCGCATCCTCACGATCCCCCGCCACAATCCCGTCAACGCCATCACCATGGGCGGTATCGCCCGTGATGCCGGTCTATCTATTGACGAGTTCCGAGCCTTGCTGTAACCGCCTCAGAATTCCTACCCTCTTACCCATCAGCCACCTCTCACAATCCAATGTCCTCCGAGCTCTTATGGCAGTCCTTCTCCTGAAACGAGATAATGCTCCAGCATCACATCCTGCTTGACCAACAACTCCGCAAACGCGCTAGAGCCTTCAAAAGGAACGTGGAGGTCTTGTCAATAGGTGTGTAAATGAGGTTCAGGCGGCGGTCCTCTCGGACTGATCGTTTCTGTCGCGGTTCACACTTCCTGACCGTCTCATTTTCCCATCCTTGAACGGCACACCGGCGGCGAC
>VGXE01000056.1 GCA_016873455.1 Nitrospira sp.
CTGCTCTATCTCCTGAGTCCGGTGGATCTGGTGCCGGACTTCATTCCCGGGATTGGCATACTCGATGACGTGGTCGTGCTGGCGCTGCTGCTCCAGAGCCTGGCGCAGGACCTGGCAACCTTCCGCGCCTGGGAACAGAACCGGCGCTGAGAACCTCCGTTGACAGGTCTTTCTCCCAGTCAGTAGGCTGCGAGCTTCTTTTCCCAGGAGGCTCCTATGCCCACTGTTTCAGAAATTGCGCCGGGCCTGTTCCGTATTTCGATCTACGTGCCGGACATCGATCTGCAATTCAATCAATTCCTGGTGCGTGACGAAGAGCCACTTCTCTTTCACACGGGTCCGCGCGCGATGTTTGCGACGGTGCGCGATGCGGTGGCCACAGTCTTGGATCCGACGACGGTCAAATGGATCGGCTTCAGCCACTTCGAATCGGATGAATGCGGCAGTTTGCCGGAGTGGCAACAACTGGCACCTCAGTCGACGGCTGTCTGCAGCTTGGTTGGCAAGCTGGTGAGTGTTGATGATTGCATGGCGCTGCGTCCGGCTTTGGGGATGACAGACGGTGAGGTGCTGAATACCGGCAGATATCGATTCCGGTTTTTGCACACACCTCACGTGCCTCACTGCTGGGAGGCGGGACTGCTCTTTGAAGAACATCATCGGACGCTCCTCTGCTCGGACCTGTTCCATCAGAACGGTGATGTGGCCGCCACGACACAGTCGGATGTGATTGACCGGTGCCGGGAGGTCCTTGTGGAGTATCAGCAGGGGCCGCTGGCCAATTATCTGCCCTATTCGACGCTGACGGACCCGACGCTCCAACGGCTGGCCGAGTTGCAGCCGAGGACGCTGGCGACGATGCACGGCTCGGCCTTTGTCGGTGACGGCGCCCGTGCGCTTCGTGATCTGGCGGTCATGTACAGAGAGGTCTTGGTTCCAGGGGCCGTTCCGCCTTGAACCGCAGCGACTGTTCTGTCAGAATGCGGCCCTGCATAGGGTTTGAGACCACGCTTATCCGGTCGGCCGGCCCGGTATCACTATTTGTCTGCAGCGACGGTAGGGATTTCAGGCCACAGGTTGTGTAGACGAGGAGGTTTGAGGAGATGAAGTTCCTCGCGGTGCATCCCGGTCCGCTCATGTATACGAAAATCTATCTGCGCCTGGAACCGCTTGGCCTGGAGATGGTGGCACAGGCGGTGCGCCAAGCGGGGCACGACGTCCGTCTCATCGATTTGCAGGCCGATACCTGGAAAGACTACGAAGCACTCATTACGAGTTGGAAGCCGGATGCCGTGGCGTTCGGCTGTAACTACCTGGCGAATGTCCCGGAAATCGTCGATCTAGCAAAGTTGACGAAGAGCCTGGTTCCTCATGCGTTTGTGTTTGTCGGGGGCCACAGTGCGTCCTTTGTGGCGCAGGACTTTTTGAAGCACGGCGACGGCGCGATCGATTGCGTGCTCAAGGGTGAAGGCGAAGTGGCTGCGCCTAAGCTGTTGGAAGCTGTCGAGCATGATCGTAAGGCGATTACGAAGGTTCCCGGCGTGGTGACACTCGATGGCGAAGGACCTCCCGCGCAGTTCATCGAGAATCTCGACGATATCCGTCCGGCGCGCGATCTGCTTCGGAACCGGCGCAAGTATTTCATCGGGGTGCTGGATCCCTGCGCCTCGGTCGAGTTCGCACGGGGCTGTCCCTGGGATTGCTCCTTCTGCAGCGCCTGGACCTTCTATGGGCGCAGTTATCGGACGGTCAGTCCGGAGAAGGCCGTGGAAGATCTGGAACGAATCGAAGAACCGGGGATCTTTCTGGTCGACGACGTGGCGTTCATCCAGGGCAAGCAGGGGATGGAAATCGGCGAGGGTGTGGCGCGTCGCGGGATCAAGAAGCAGTACTATATGGAGACGCGCGGCGATGTCTTGTTGCGCAACAAAGAAGTCTTCCAATTCTGGAAGACGCTGGGGCTCCAATACATGTTTTTGGGCGTGGAAGCGATCGACGAAGAAGGGCTCAAGATGCATCGCAAGCGCATCTCGCTGGGCCGAAACTTCGAGGCGCTGGAGTTTGCTCGCTCGCTCGGCATCACCGTCGCGATCAATTTGATCGCCGATCCGGACTGGGACCGCCGGCGGTTTGAAGTCATCCGGCAATGGTGCTTGGAAATTCCGGAGATCGTGAACATCAGCGTCAATACGCCCTATCCCGGCACCGAAAGCTGGGTCACGGAATCCCGTAAGTTTCAGACGCGGGATTACCGCCTGTTTGATATCCAACATTCCGTGTTGCCGACGAAAATGCCGTTGCCGGAGTTTTACGCGGAATTAGTGAAGACACAACAAGTCTTGAACAAGAAACATCTCGGTTGGGCCGCGCTCAAGGGGACCGCGAAGATTGCCGCGGGGCACTTGATGCGGGGTCAAACCAACTTCATCAAGATGCTTTGGAAGTTCAATAGCGTCTACAACCCCGAACTCCAGATCGCCGATCACCAGCGCCCGGTGAAGTATGAGATGACGCTCCCGTCGGCACCACAGGAAATCAAGAACCTGGACGCCAAGCAGCTGTTTATCCTGCCGGCCAAGGGACGCCGAGGCCGCGCACTCGACGAATCGAGCGAGCAGTTTGTGGAGGCGACCCGCACAGGGACCAGCATCTAGCAGGATGCTGAAAAAGCCCGCGGGGTGTGTTCACACGTCACGCAGAGGCTCAACGTGCGGCCCAGAGTATGCCTCGCCTCTTCGCTCACTGCGGCCTCGCTGAACGGCCTTTTTGACCATCCTGCACCCCTCGATTCTCAGACTGAGATGTCATCAGGATAATCCCCGTCACATTGGTTGATACGATAGAAAGAGTGGCAATCACTTTCTTTCCTTGAGCCCGTCTCCTCAGAGTCAGGAACGTACGTTTCTTCGGTCACTATTCCTTTCCGGCTCCTGTTATACTGACCCATCTCTTCCTTCACTCTGAGGACTAGCCTCATGAGCTCTCCTTCCTGGGATGAATTCGCCGAGATCGCGCTGAAACGTCTTGCTGTGTCAGGCGTTGAATACGGCGACATTCGCATTCAAGACAGCCTGACCGAGAGCATCCAGGGCGAAGACCGCCGCATTGCGTCGATTCGTGACATCCGAGACATCGGATTCGGTATTCGTGTGCTGTATCACGGCGCCTGGGGATTCGCCGCGAGTTCAATCCTGTCGTTGGAAGAAGTGCCCCGCGTTGCGGACCTTGCCGTGGAGATTGCGAAGGGGTCTGCATCGATCGCTGCCGAGAAAGTCCGGTTGGCCGAGGAGCCGGTGCATCGTGACCGTGTCGTGACCCCTTGCCGCATCGATCCGTTCAGCGTCCCGTTGGAGAAAAAAACCGACTTGCTGCTGCACACGATGGAGGCCGTGCATCGGCAGGCTGGGATTGTGCGAAGCAGCGCCAGTTTGTGGGCGCGTCGGGATAGGAAGCTCTTCATGTCCACGGAGGGCTCACGCCTAGAGTTTGATCTTCTGGCTGGGCAAGGTGACTGTACCGCGACGGCCTTGCATGACGGCCGGTTTGCCTCGCGCAGCTTCAATACGCCTCATCTGAGGAAGGGCTATGAACTGATTGAGGACGCCGACTTGTTGCGCGAGGCGCCGCGTGTGGCAAACCAAGCGGTCGAGAAGGTTCACGCTCCGGTTGTGGATGCTGGGCGCTACGACCTCATCCTCGATCCGGAACATCTGTCTCTCACGATGCACGAATCCTGCGGCCATCCCAGCGAACTGGATCGCGCGCTCGGTTACGAAGCCAATTACGCCGGGACGAGTTTTCTGACCACCGACAAGCAGGGCACGTTTCGCTTTGGCTCTCCGCATGTGACGCTTGTGGCGGACAACACCGAGCCGGAAACGCTCGCCGCAACCGGTTATGACGACGACGGTGTGGCCTGCCAGCAATGGGATATTGTCCGCGACGGCATCTTTATCGGGTACTGTACGAATCGGGAAGTGGCACCCACAATCGGTGAGACACGGTCGCGCGGGTCGAATCGAGCAGATGGGTGGAATAGCGTGCCGATTGTGCGCATTGCCAATATCGGATTGGCCCCCGGCGCGGCCACGCTCGATCAGCTGATCGGTGACGTCAAGCGTGGAATCGCGATCGAAGGCCACGGATCCTACAGCATCGATCAGCGCCGCTATAACTTTCAGTTCGGCGGCGACGCGTTCTGGCTGATCGAGCATGGCCGGCGAACCCATATGCTGCGCGACGTGATCTATCATGGCATCACGCCGGAGTTCTGGAATAGCTGTGATGGTGTGGCCGACCGGTCGTTTCGAAGACGATATGGATTTATTACCTGTGGCAAGGGCCAGCCTGGCCAATCAGGGTGGATGACCCATGCGGCGTCGCCTGCGCGGTTCCGACAGGTCGCCGTCATCAGAGGAGAGGGCTCGGGATGAGTGTCCTTGCCGCCAAGCCCTGGCCGAAGATGACAAGCCGCGAGGAGTTTCGGTTCCTCGCCGACCTCGTCCTCACCCGATCCTCAGGCGACCAGACCATGGTCACGCTCCACGATCACCATGGCGGCACGACCAGATTCGCGAACAACCAGGTGGTGCAGAATGTCGATACGCGGCGGGGGACGCTGACGGTGACGGTGGCCTTCGGCCGGCGGCGCGGCACTGCCTCGACGACGGATTTTACGGCCGGCTCGGTCCAAGATGCGCTGATGCGGGCCGAGCGAATCGCCCGTGTGTCGCCCGACGATCCGGAATATCTTCCACCTCCGGAGCCGCAGCCGTTTGCCGCCCGTGAAACGGCGAGGCCGGAGACGATGGCGGCGGGGCCGACGCGTCGCCTCGAGTATGCGAACGAAGCCATTGGTCAGTGCCGCATGGAGAATCTCGTGGCGGCCGGGATTGTCTCGTCGTCGGTCGCGTCGATCGGCATCGCCGCGAACAATGGGCTATTCGCCTGTGAAACACGGACGGATGCGCGATTCAGCCTCACGGTGCAAGCGGGTGAGGCGACGGGATGGAATGCGGCGGCGCATCGGTCGATCGACCATCTCAAGATCCAAGAACGGACGTTGGCGGCGATTCAGAAGGCGAAACGTGGGCGAGAACCGCGCGAACTCCCTCCGGGCCCATATCCGGTGCTGCTCGAGCCAGCCGCGGTGGCTGGGCTGTGGGCCTGGGTGTTGTGGTCGCTCGACGCCAAATCGTATGAGAAGGGGACGAGCCCATTTGCAGGCAAGTTCAGGCAAGAGATGCTGGACAAGCGCCTGACGCTGGCCAATGCCCCCGGCCATCCCGATTTGCTCGGCGTAGGATTCACCTCGGAGGGATTGCCGAGCGAACCATCGACATGGATCGATCACGGCGTGCTTACGCAACTGGCATATGACCGGTTCACGGCACAGGCTCACGGCATACAAGCCATTCCGACGTTGGAGGCTCCTGTATTGTCTATCGACGGTGCAGCCTGCGGCACCGTGCTGGATCTTGTTAAACAGGTCGATCGTGCGATCCTCGTGACAAATTTCTGGTACATCCGTTCCGTCAATCCCAGCGATCTGACGTTAACCGGTATGACTCGCGATGGAACGTTTCTGGTCGAAAACGGTGAGATTGTGGCCGCGATCAAGAATCTTCGATTCCACGACAGCCCCCTTCGGGTCTTCCGGCAGATCGACGCCTGGACGAGACCGATGGAAGCCGTCACCGCGGAAACGGGGAAGATGCTGGCGCCGGCCCTCACCCTCCCACGGTTGCATTTTTCAAGCGCCACCAGATTTTAGAATCTCAGAGAGAGCCTGCCAGCGGTCTGCACGATTTCTCGAAGGAAATCGAGAGAAAGCCATTGACTCTTTCTTTCGGCAGGAGTAGACAACAGAGAATCCCTGTATCAGGTGGCAAGACGCTCTGTGTGAGCATTTCCAGGCAGAGTGTGGCGGAGCGTCAGACGGACAGGCGGTCGAGAACGGCGAGGAGAGAACATGGGTCGCCGATTCAATGATGAACCGATCAATTTGATCCACCGCATTCCGTCTGCCGAACAACTGGATGCCGCTCGTCCTGCCAAGCCCACGTTTGCGCGCATGCTCTCTCAGAAGGGAGCGGCGTTGTCGCCGATTCAATGATGAACCGATCAATTTGATCCACCGCATCCCGTCTGCCGAACAACTGGATGCCGCTCGTCCTGCCAAGCCCACGTTTGCGCGCATGCTCTCTCAGAAGGGAGCGGCGTTCTTCCGCTCCGCGATCGACGCGTTTTCTTCCTCACTCGAAACGGCGCGGCGTTCTGAATCGCAGGCCAACCAAGCTGCGTCCGGTGACCAGGTCGATGAACAAGGAACGCATCGTGGGTCGGAATCGGAGTGCCGTCCGGATGAGGGATGGATGGGGGGCGTAGAGCCAGATGTGCAACACCGTGCCGCGCGTGCTCAGTCCGCCGAGGCGGCGATGTCTCCCCCGCAGTCTCTCTCCGGTGTGTCCCACGAAGAGGAAATCTGCGAGCTCAGGACGTTTCTCTTGAGACAACAGCAGGACATCGTTCGTCTCACCGCTCAACTTCAAGAATTGAAAGCCATGGTCCAGTCTCAGCAGCAGGTCCTTCTGTGCTTTGAGAAGGAATCGGAACTGACCTCCGCTTCGTATAGGGAGGAGCGAGTCGCGTCCGCCGTGGCCAAAGGGAATACCATGATTCGGATTCGCCAAAAGCCGGTCGCAAAAGACAAGGCGATGGCGGAGAAAGGTAACTCCACGCGGGCGTCGCTCAATCTCTGAGACCGTACCGGAGTGCCACCGGGCGTGCGATCGTTCCATCCCCAGTCCAGCCGCATCCGTTCATCGTGGAACCCATGACAGATTTTGCAACGCCGGCTAGCCGAATACTCAGTGGATGTCTGTTGTGTGTTGCCGTATGGTGGGGAGGATGGGCTGGCGCCATAGCCCATGCGGCCTCTCCTTCCGAAGAGCGCGCATCCGTTCCGCTTTTCGACAATCTCGGCACGCTGCACCACTCCATCACGACGTCCTCCAGCCTTGCCCAACGGTATTTCGACCAAGGCCTTCGGTTGGTGTATGCCTTCAACCACGAGGAAGCCGTGTTGGCGTTCAAAGAGGCGGCCGCCCTTGATCCTTCCGCCGCCATGGCGTATTGGGGCATGGCTCTCGCACTGGGTCCCAATATCAATGCCGGCATGGACAAACAACGGGAACGCCGCGCGCTGGAAGCTCTCCAGCAAGCACGGGCACGGAGTGCCCACGCCAGCATCGCTGAGCGACGGTACATCGATGCCTTGGGGAAACGGTATGAGGCCAAGGGCCGCACACGAGCCGCGCTCGACAAGGCCTATGCTGATGCCATGCGACTGGTGTGGCAAGAATTTCCCGAGGATCCCAATGCCGGGGTGTTGTTCGCTGAAGCCTTGATGGATCTTCGGCCTTGGGACTTGTGGACATCCGAGGGGCAGCCGAGACCTGGAACGGACGAAATCGTCTCGACGTTGGAATCGGTTCTTGCGCGGCATCCCGATCATCCCGGAGCCTGTCATTACTATATCCATGTCGTCGAAGCCTCACTCACACCGGAACGGGCTCTGTCCTGTGCTGAGCGGCTCCCCACGCTGATGCCGGGAGCCGGCCATTTGGTGCATATGCCGGCCCATATTTACATGCGCGTGGGCAAATACCATCAAGCCGCGGAACGGAATGCACAGGCGGCCCATGTCGATCGGGGTTATCTGAGTGCTCGAAAAGTGGCGGAGGAGTACGCCGGCGGCTATTACCCGCATAATCTGCATTTTCTCTGGGCCGCACTGGCCATGGAAGGGCGGCGCGATGAGTCGCTGAAGGTCGCCCGTGAGCTGGCCCACATGATTTCTGAGGAAGATACCCGGAAAGATAAGGGGAAAGAAGCGTATCTCTTGGTGCCTCTCTGGTCGATGATTCGATTTGGGCAGGGGCATGAATTGCTGCGGGAACCGGCTCCGCACAAGCATCTCCGCCTCCATCAAGGTATTTGGCGGCTGGGTCGAGGAATGGCGCTGGCGGGTACCGGCCGTCTGCCCGGAGCCGAAGGTGAACATACGGTCTTGGCCGGGCTGGCGAAGCGGTTAGGGCGAGACCGGACACCGGAGGAGAAGACGGAACGGGCGTTGCTCAAGATCGCGGAGCGTCTGCTGGCCGGTGAAATCGCCGCTCGTCACAGAAGGTACGACGAGGCCATCACGTGCTTCAAGGATGCCGTCAAATTGGAGGATGGTCTTCCATATATGGAGCCTCCGTTCTGGCCGGTTCCGGTCCGCCACTACTTGGGTGACATCCTCTTGGTCGCAGGACGACCGGCTGATGCCGAAGCCATTTACCGGGCGGATCTTGCGAAAAATGCCGACAATGGATGGGCGTTATTCGGGCTGATGCACAGCCTTCGCGATCAGGGAAAAGCCAGCGAGGCGGACACGATCGAACAGCAGTTCAAGGCGGCGTGGACCAACGCGGAGGTGACCTTAACGGCGTCTCGTTTCTGATATGTGGCAATAGGGAATCATGGAGGGGCCATGCGGTTTATCGTGGGTGTCATGGGGCCGGCCAAGGCCAAGAAAAAAGATCTCGATCATGCACGGATGCTGGGAGAGCTGATCGCCCGGCGCGGATGGGTCGTCCTGACCGGTGGACGTGACGTCGGCGTCATGGATGCGGCGTGCGAAGGCGCCAAGCGGGTGGGGGGAAGTTTGACGATCGGAGTCCTCCCGACTGCCAAGGACAAGGTTTCGAGGCATGTCGATGTGCCGATCATCACGGAAATGGGCAGCGGCCGCAACAACATCAATGTGTTGACCAGCCACGTGGTCGTCGCCTGCGGGCTGACCGGATCGGGCACCGTGTCAGAAGTCGCCTTAGCCGTCAAAGCCGGGAGGCCGGTCATTCTGGTGGATGCTTCAGCGGCGGATGTGGCGTTTTTTCGCAAGCTGGGCAAGCGGTTAGTTGCCGCCGCCTCGTCTCCGGAAGAGGCAATCGCGCTCATCATGAGGCAAGTGGAAGGCCACCGCGGACACAGGCGGCATGCAGCATCCAACGAGTATGATGTGTTGTCCATTTGAGGTACGGCGAGAAGCCGGACGGTCGAGCGTACTTGCTCATGTGCATGTGTCTCGATGTGCTGTAAGAGTGCTCCAGTTTCTGCGACTGAGTAGGCAGGGGAGGACATATCTATGATTCCCATTCGCCATTCCATATCCGTTGTGCTGAGTCTCGGTTTGTTGGGCACTTTCACGTTCTGGTCGGGAGGTATCGATGCGAGGGCATCGGTTCCGGCGAAGGCCTATTTCGCCGGAGGGTGCTTCTGGTGCATGGAAGAAGCGTTTGAGCAAGTGGAGGGGGTAAGCACAGTCGTCTCAGGCTACATGGGCGGAACCGTGGCGAATCCCAGGTACGAACAAGTCTCCGGGGGAAGCACCGGCCATGCGGAATCTGTCGAAGTCAGCTATGACCCGGCCAAAGTCAGTTATCAGAAATTACTCGATGTGTTCTGGCGCAATGTTGATCCCATCACGCCGAATGCCCAATTCTGCGACCATGGCAATCAATACCGGTCCGCGGTGTTTTATGCGACGGACGAAGAACAACGGCTGTCGGAGGAGTCGAAAACGGCGATTGCGACCATGGCAATCAATACCGGTCCGCGGTGTTTTATGCGACGGACGAAGAACAGCGGCTGTCGGAGGAGTCGAAAACAGCGATTGAACGGTCTAAACGATTTTCCGCCCCGATCGCCACACAAGTGGTCAAAGCGTCCGTGTTCTATCCGGCTGAGGACCACCATCAGGACTACTACAAGAAGAATCCTCTCCGGTATAAACTGTACAAACACAATTGCGGCCGGGCCCAGCGATTGGAATCGCTGTGGGGCAAACCCTAATCGGCCGTTCCTTTCCGGCTACGCTGCACACCGGTCGGCACCACGCCACGACAAGGCTGGCAAAAAGTGGCCAAGGTGTCCATCTCATGTCCTCATCCTGAAGAGGAGAAACAGCGCCATGTGCTGAATAATCAGATGTTTACGGATCGGTGTATCGGCATGTCTCTTGAGTAACTAGACGGTGACCCGGGTCCTTCCATGAAGCACGGAACGATCAGGTCACCATGTGAGGCTGACAAGACCGACATGGCCGTTCAATTCGGGAACCGTTCCATTACGCTGTGCCCTTATTGGTGTCCTTGCAGGCGTGATGGTGGCGGCCACCCCTGTTCCCACTAAGCCGGATTCGGAGGACCGGGTCCGCTATTCTCAACAAGAAATTCGGCGTGCGATTACGTTTTATGCCAACCGATACCGTCTGGATCCGGCATTGTTGCGTGCCGTGATCAAAACGGAGTCGGATTTTCGTCAAGATGCTGTGTCGCACAAGGGAGCCATTGGGCTAATGCAGCTCACGCCGGATACCGCGGCGACCTTGCGAGTTGCCGATGTTCACGATTCTCTACAAAACATTCGAGGGGGGGCGAAACAACTGCGTCACCTGCTGAACCTCTATGAGGGAGATGTGATTCTGGCCCTCGCTGCCTATAATGCCGGGGTGCACCGAATCAAGGGAGGCAAGATTCCTCGAATCCGTGAAACGCGTTCGTATGTGCGGAAAGTGCTGCGGAATTACGAACGCTATCGGCAACCCCGCCCATGCGGACATTCAGCCCCTCACTCATCCTGTGATTCCAATGCTGTCCCGAAAGCATGAAGCGGGCCGACGCCGTTTCACGCACGAGTGTGGACGGACAGTTGGGATGCCGGAGGGGGAGCTTGACGGGTCAGTGGATGTTTGCGAGAAAGGAGGCCGACAATCAACGCAGGGAGACTCCATCATGACACGGACGATCAGTCGGCGGATGGCCAATTTGGCTCAGTCGGAAATTCGGGCGATGACACAAGCGTGCGCAAGCGCCAAAGGGCTCAACATGGCGCAAGGAGTGTGTGATACCCCGGTTCCCCCTATCGTGCTACAGGCCGCTGAGCGGGCGATTAAAGATGGGTACAATGTCTACACCCGCTTCGATGGGTTGCCGGAACTGCGGCAAGCCATCGCCGGAAAGCTGGCTGGCTACAATGGGATCAAGGCCGATCCCGAGAAAGAGATCGTCGTCAGCGCCGGAGCAACCGGGGCCTTCCATTGTGCCTGCGAGGCCCTACTGAACCCCGGGGACGAAGTCATCCTGTTTGAACCATACTATCAATACCATATCAGTGCGGTGCTCGCGGTTGAGGCAGTCCCGGTGATCATCACTATGAGCACGCCGGGATGGACGTACATTCAGACACAACTGGAGCAGGCGATTACACCGAAGACCAAAGCCATTCTCGTCAATTCGCCCGGGAATCCATCCGGCAAGGTATGGACTCAAATGGAGTTAGAGGCCATCGCGGAACTTGCATGCCGGCATGATCTCTTTGTGTTCACCGACGAAATCTACGAATATTTTCTGTACGATGGACGGCGGCACGTCAGCATGGCCACATTGCCGGGTATGGCCGAGCGCACCATCACCATCGGGGGCTACTCCAAGACATTCAGCGTGACAGGATGGCGTATTGGGTATTGTGTCGCGGCCGAACCCTGGGCCCAGGCGATCGGTGCCATGAACGATCTGCTCTATGTGTGCGCTCCCGCCCCGCTTCAACTGGCCGTAGCGGCAGGGATCAATGAGTTGACCGCTGAGTTCTATCGAGACCTGGCGCGCTCGTATCAAGCAAAACGGGATCAATTCTGCGGGGCCTTGGTCAAAGCCGGGCTGCGTCCGTCGATTCCAGAGGGCGCCTACTACGTGTTGGCCGATGTGTCCGCCCTGCCTGGCTCGACGGGAAAGGACCGAGCGCTGTATCTCCTGGATAAGACCGGCGTAGCCGGTGTGCCTGGGGAGGCATTTTTCTCAGGCTCTGCCGGCGCCGGCTTCATTCGATTCAGCTATGCCAAGACCGACGAGGATCTCGATGTCGCCTGCCAGAGGCTTCAGCGGCTGCACCGGTAACGCCGTACCGGCCGCCCGGATGTCCGGCTAGGTCCAGAGTTCGAGCGGTCCATGGTTCGCAATCCCACGCAGTAGATCGCGCGTTGTCAGAATCCCGACGAGGCGGCGATGGGTATCCAGGAGCGGAACTGCGTGAATGCGCTCGTCCAGCATGAGACGGGCAATGTCTCTGACAGTGGTGGTGGGAGCGGCGGAGACCACGCGTCTGGTCATGAGGTCCGCCAATTTTCGGTGAGCCGCTTGGTTGTGGGAGGTTGTGATCGCCAGTTCCGGGACCTGACGCAATAAATCTCGATCAGAGATGATTGAACTGCGTGAATGCGTTCGTCCAGCATGAGGCGGGCAATGTCTCTGACAGTGGTGGTGGGAGCGGCGGAGACCACGCGTCTGGTCATGAGGTCCGCCAATTTTCGGTGAGCCGCTTGGTTGTGGGAGGTTGTGATCGCCAGTTCAGGGACCTGACGCAATAAATCTCGATCAGAGATGATTCCCACGAGTATGCCATGGACTGATGTGACCGGGAGGTGATGAATCCCCCTGCGCGTCATGTCTGCCCAAGCCTCACTCGCGGTACTGTCCGAAGAACGCGTATAAACCGGTGAGGACATGAGATCGCGGGCGAGGAGAGCCGGTTTCGCCTGTAGGTCCTGCTCGGTCTGCTGCTGGTAGGCGTTGTGCGCGGCTTTGTGCGGGTGGTCCGGTAGAGGCGGATGGTGGCTCTGGTCTCCCTGTGCTTCGACCGATTCCACATGCGCCGGCCTCTGAATGGTCGGCTTGACCGGATAGGTCTCCGCGATACCACTGATTGCCGGAACGATGGGCATAAGGTGGTTCCTCACCAAGGGTATCGGACGTTCAGGCAAATACTTAACCCCATCTCGGCGATGGTGCCGCACCCGGTTGCACTGACCGGCAAGACCAGTGTAGCGTACGCCTCATGAAGGATATCCGGTCTGGAGGTCGACAGCTCGCAGCAAGCATTCCCGGCCTATTCCGCGCCGTCGGACTGCTCGTGTTCGGCAGCATGCTCGGCGCATGCCATGCTCCAGGGTGGGATAGCTACTTCTCGCGCGGGGTCGGCCAGCTCACGCAAGACGAGGTCCGAGAAAGATTCGGCCCGCCCCATACGGCTAAGAACCCTGTCCTGGGCGGCGACAGTCTTTGGACGTACCGGATCGCGTTGGGTGAGAGCGATCTGGATCGCTGGAGTCCGACCTTCCTGACAGAGGCGTCCCAATCGGTGGGCGCGATGATGGGAAGACCGAGCGAGCAGCAAAAGCCGACGCTCTACTGTTATCGGTACTCGCTGACGTTTAGCGAGGCGCACGTTCTCAAGGATTGGAAGCGTGATGAATGTGTGCCGGGCACTAGAGATTCGCTGAAGGCCAACAAGTAGAGACCGGCTCAAGGATGACGGCGGGAGAATCGCGGCCTGTGCTCGTTCGCGTGGGGAAATGGGGGCGAATCGGTTGCTTCCCTTTTTGCCTCTATGATATACATGCGATCCTTATTGGCTATCGTCATAGGCTCGCGAGGAGCGTGAACCATTCGAGGCTGCAGGCCTATCATTTGCTCGACATCGAGCGGTGGCCGGCGGCAATTACAGTCTGTTTCTTTCTGAGGGAGGTAGGAATGGGCAAGATGATGAGTGCGGCACTTGTAGGCCTTGGAATGGTGTTGGCCGGAGCATCGGCGGCCCATGCGCTTCAGGCCGGTGGTGTTGAAGTCGGCAGTTTGGAAACCGGATCCGTTGTCGGGCAACCCTTCAAGGAACTGACGGTGGACGTCTCGTTCTATGCCATTGAAATCGGAGAGATGAAGACGTGGTATCCGCCGATGACCGTGATTGATTTTAAGACTCGCCCCGGATCGCCCGTTCTACTCAAGGTGACGAACAAGGCGACGGCGGAGCACGGTTTCCAGCTCAGCTCAACCGCGACGGATCGCACGACGCCGACCGTATTGGATACCAAATTGGTGCTCAAGCCGGGTGAAACGCAATATATCGGTGTGCCCACCAGCGACTTGTTCTATAGCGCAGGGACGGTGTTGGAGTATCGCTGCCATCTGCATCCCGGTCATGTGGGCGGCAAGTTGCTGATGTTGAAGTAGCCGCCGGCCACGAAGAAAGAACATTCAATCGCTAATGTACGGCCTCAAGGACATGCTCCTTGAGGCCGTCGTATTTTCTCAGGTCTGAACAGCGGCTCTTGCCGCCTCCGGTATTCCTGAAAAAGCGGAAGGCCTTAATTCTTTTCAGAATCAAGGCCTTCCTTCAACGACAGGGACCGTGGTGGAGTTAGTTTCTGACTCCGCTCCACACTTTGGCGGGGTCAATGGCTTTATCGGGATTCAACGTCTTCGCCCTGTCCAGAAGGACGTCAGTTGTCTCCGGATAGAGCGGGTCTGAGATGCAGCAATTGTCAACCGGACACACAGCCGCGCATTGCGGTTCGTCGAAGTGGCCGACACACTCGGTACAGCGGTCATGGGCGATGACATAAATGTTGTCGCCGACGCCCTGGCCGTCGCCCACGTGATTGCCTTTGGTCTCGGCATCGCTTCTGGTTTCAAAGATCGCTTCGTTGGGACATTCCGGCAGGCACGCCCCGCA
>VGXE01000057.1 GCA_016873455.1 Nitrospira sp.
TTGACGGCCGCCAACGCCACCTGGGCCTTGAAGGTCGCTCCGTGATTCCGTCTCGTTCTCTTCATCGCCTTGCTCCTCTGGTTCGCCACCCCTCGGTGACATGGGTGAAGCCAGGCTACCACTTACCACACTGTCCGAATTTCCAGAGCCCCCTCTGCGGGCCGTTGTATGGCCGGCAGTCAAACAGATACTTGATGGGTATCGGCGCGGCACCCGCTACGATATCCATATGGATCGGGACGGACTGATCGCCGGTGGCACAGCAGGGACGCAGCTCACCTGGATGGATGCCAAGGTCGGGGATTGGGTCGTCACGCCGCGCCAGGGTAAGCCAGTTGAGATTCAAGCCTTGTGGGTGAGAGCGTTGGAAGTCGGAGGACACCTGGCCACGCGATTTGGCGAGGTGGCCTATGCAGCCCGTTGCCGGAGACTCCGAGATTTGGCGAGAACATCGTTCCACGAAAAGTTCTGGAACGAGTCTGAAGGATGTCTGTACGACGTGATTGACGGACCGGAGGGCAACGACGCCTCAATCCGCCCAAATCAACTCTATGCCATCGCGCTCTGTCACGACCTGGTTGGTGGGGAACGGACCAAGCAAATCCTGATGGTCGTGAAGGATCAGCTGCTCACGCCGGTCGGGTTGCGTACGCTGTCACCGAAAGACAGTCGGTATCGGGTTCGCTATGAAGGGGGAGTCGCCGAGCGGGATGGCGCCTATCATCAAGGGACCGTGTGGCCGTTCCTCTTGGGTCCATTCGTGACGGCATGGGTGAAGACGTTTGGGAAAAGTGTAAAGGTGAAAGCAGAAGCGCGGACTTTCCTCAATGGACTGGAAGCCCATCTGCGAGAGGCCTGCATCGGACAGATATCAGAAATATTCGATGGCGATGCTCCACACTATCCGCGTGGCTGTCCGGCTCAAGCCTGGTCGGTTGCGGAATCGTTACGGGCCATGATCGAAGATCTCGACATTCCTTGCCGCTCTCTTGACAGGCGATGACGGCATCCGTACCTTCCACAGAAGTGATTGGAGTGACGGTGGACCGAATCTGATGGGAGGACGACCATGGCGTTTATCCTGAGTCACAGATATGGCCGACGGGCAAGAATCGCGGCAATTGGGGTAGTGGCTTCTCTGCTGTGTGGGTTATGGGCCACGCAATCCGTCTTGGCCGACGAATTGCCGAGAGAAGCGGTGCTGCCTCTTGGAATGGCCAACAAGGCGGTTGCGGCGGCGTTGGAATCGTGCAAGAAGGACGGCTATCGCGTGAGTGTCTCGGTGGTGGATCGGGCGGGTGTGCTGCGTGCGCTGGGACGGGCTGACGGAGCTGGATCGCACACGGTCGATAGCAGCCGAAAAAAAGCCTATACCGCAGCCAGTCTGCGACGGCCAACGACAGAACTGGCCGAACTCATCAACAAGGTGCCGACGCTCCAAGCTCTTCGTGACATCAACGAGGGGATTTTGATTGTGGGGGGAGGGTTGCCCATCGAAATTGGCGGTGAAGTGGTGGGAGGGATCGGAGTCGGCGGGGCACCGGGCGCTCATCTTGACGATGCCTGTGCACAGGACGGGCTGGATGCCATCGGGGCAGCGCCCAAGGTGGCTGCGCCCAAGTGAGGCGGCTCGCGTGGCTGGTCCTCGTCAGTAGCCTCTGTTCGCTCGGTGCCTCCTGTAACCAGAGTGCGCCTGAGCCTGCCGCGGTAGACCTTCCATCGGCCAAACTCCGGTTGACCATTGTTCGAATGGCCACGGATCTCTTTCTCCAACGATTTAATCTCACCTTGAAGGTGCAAGGGGAAACTGGCTGTTCGACGTCAACGGACTTGTTTCCAGACACCGGCTATACCGGACGTCGCAATGTCTATCTGGCGGGCAAAGGAATGATCTATGTGGTGGGGCAGTTCGATGCCCGAGTGATCGATCCGCAAACCTGCCAGGCAACCCTGTCTGAATTTCGTCATCTCGACCGGCAGGTCGTGTTTCTGGGGAGTTTCGACATGGACAGCGAGAAGCGGTGGACCTATTTTCCCGCGTCCCAACGTCCAGAGCTAGGGTTCGAAAAGCGGTAGGGAAGGTCCAATCATCAAACAGATGGATCCGCGGACGTCGTGAACCAGCCCATCGTCGGCTATCATCAGGATGAAGAAGGCCACTGGGTGGCCGATTTAGCCTGTGGCCATGGCCAGCATGTGCGGCATCAGCCGCCGTTTATGAATCGGCCGTGGGTTGTGACCAGCCAGGGCCGCAGTCAGCACATCGGGACTCTGCTGAACTGCAAGAAGTGCGATGACCCACTGGCCGTATCATGAGGAGCCTCAGTCGCTGGGGGGTTCAAAGTGTCCGGAGGGGCGCTGTTGCCATGGGACGGTGGCCTGGCGGGATTGTTTGACCAGGCTGCGCAAACTCATTTCAGCGGCACGCAGGAGCTTGGGATCGCCTGCTTGTACCAGCGTCGTCAGCAGGACGTAGAGAGCGCGGTCCATTCGTGATCCAGCCACGATACGTTCAGTCAACGGGTCAGGACACGTCCCATCCGGTTCTTCTTCACTCTCTCCATCGTTGAACAGGTGCGCGAACGACTGGGGGTTGTCAAATAGCCAGCCCGGTGGAATCCGGAGCCCAGCGGCTATGGCCTGAAGTGTCGCGGAAGAAACCTCGATCTCTTCGGATTCAATCTGCTCAAGAAGGGAGTTGGAGATTCCGGCTGCAGTGGCTAATGACTCAAGAGATTGGTTTTTCGAGAGTCTCCAGGCTTGGATGAACGGCCCAATGGACATGGCGTGATCATACAGAGAAGGATGCCCTGGTTCAATGACTTTCCCTGCGACATTTGTAATAGCCATGTAATAACAATAGGTTATGATTAACATCTCGATCTGGAAGATATCAGTCGAAATCAGTTACAATGTCCCCTGATTTTGCCAGGCCTTTGGAGTCGTGAAGGAGGGACGAGGTTATGTTGGGAACGGATATTCGCGGGATTATGGCGGAAGAGGAAGAAGTGCAGCGCCGGCAAGAAGCGCTCAAGTCTCTGATGACGATGCGCTCTAAGAAGCTTCGGGAGTCACTGGACCAACGAATCAAGCGCGCGAGGAGCACCGGTGATTGGACGAGTCTGTCGAAGGCCGAGTGCGCCGATTTGCACAAGCAGGAAAAGGCGCACTTGAAGTCTCAGCTGGAACAGTTGCAAACCGAGCAAGTCAGGACGAGAGGGAAGCTGACGGCGCTGAAGCGAGCGAAGGCCAGAGCCCAGCGAATCCGCGCCGCGGAGGCGGAGGCAGAGCGACGCCGCCGGTAGCAGGGAATCAGTGAGCGGATCGGCCTCCCTTCAGGCGTTGACGCGCCGCCACAGTACGCTGATCCGGGAACTTCTTCGTGATAAGCGTGTCCGGATGCAGGAAGGCGCCTTCGTCATCGAAGGCGCTAAATCCTGCCGAGACCTCATTCAACATTCTCCACAGTCGCTTCTCAGCCTGATCCTCTCGCCTCGTTATCTGGATACGGAAGATTCGAAGGCGCGTGGCGTACGGGCTGCAATAAACGCTCCTCAGTTTAGCTGCTCTGATGCTGTATTTGACCGGCTCTCGGACGTTGAGGCACCCCAGGGTATTCTTGCGGTTGTCCGGCAACCACAGTGGGATGAGCGGTCTCTGCTGGAGCAGCCAAGGATCCTTGGGATATTGGGGGATCGCCTCCGCGACCCGGCCAACGTGGGCACCATTATCCGGACAGCCGCAGCACTGAACCTCACGGGACTGTGGTTAACATCCGATTCTGTAGACGCCTTCGGTCCCAAAGTCGTTCGCGCGGCTGCCGGCACGGTGTTGACCCTCCCGATTTTTCATGGGGCGGATCCACGGCTCTTCAAACAACATGGGTGTGAGGTGTATTCCGCCCTCGTGCCGCAAGCTGGCAGCGTGTCGCTGAGGAATATCCAGACGATTCCACGCCGCTGTGTCATCGCAGTCGGGAATGAGGGGGAGGGATTGGCCGACGACATTGTGGGCCTCTCCACCGTGAGATTTTCAATTCCGCTGGCCAGTACGGTCGAGTCGCTCAACGTCGCGGCGACGACGGCAATCGCGTCGTTCTATTTCAGTGCGTTGCCGGCAGAGTTGAATTGAAAAAGAGGATTGTTCTGCGTATAGTTACACAGGATGAGCGGAGCGGAGGGACGTACCTCGGCTCACGCAGGCGGTTTGTCTAAGAGAGGTCTTGTCCCATGAGGGGTTCGTTGAGCGCATCACATTGTGCAGTTTCGGTGCTCCTGGCTGTGGGACTCGCGGCAGGCTTCTGTGACGCCGCGGTTGAGTCTGGTGAGAATATCTATGACCTCAATGAGATCGTTGAACTCGCCCTGGCCAAGAACCCGCTGGTGACGTTTGCCGAGGGACAGATCGAGCAGCAACGCGGTGTGCAAACGGCGGCGGGGGCATATCCGAATCCAACCGTGGGCAGTGCGACCGGTCATGGGATGCTTCGCGATGCAGGCAATCTTGGGACTGGTCTCGGGCTTCCCCGTCAATCACTCACTGAGTACAATGTAACAGTAGGGCAGCCGGTCGAATGGCCGGCGATGCGTGCGGCACGGCAGCGCGTCGCTGATTTGGGCTTGGCAACCGCGAACGTCGGTTTGCTGGAGACCCAATTGAACTTGCGGTCGCTGGTGAAGGTCGCGTTTTATGATCTCTTGTTGGCTCAGCAAGATGCGCAACTTGCTCGTCGGAACCTTGAGATCATTGAAGGGGTGCAGCGGATCGTCAAAGCGCGGGTCAAGTCGGGAGAAGCGCCGCAGTTCGAAGCCATTAAGGCTGAGGTCGAAGTCCTCAAGGCCAGGCAGCAGCTGGCAAGGGCGGACAATCTCGTCCGGGTCAGCCGTGTGACGGTCGATACATTGACCGGAGGCTCATTGGGAACGACGTATGTGATTCAAGGGGATTTTACCGGATTCCCGCATGAGGTTGCGCTTGACGGGTTGATGCACCGCATGATGAATCAGCACCCGACGATTCAACGCTTGCTCCGATCGGTGGAACAATCGGATTGGAAAATCGAATTCGAACGGCAAATGCGCGTCCCGACCGTGACGGTAGGGGGCAGTTATTGGCGCGAGATGGGACGTGAGGCCTATCAAGGGGCGCTTTCCGTTCCCATGCCGCTTTGGTATCGTCGCCAGGGTGAAATTGCCTCGTCCTTAGGAGCCAAACGGCGTGAAGAGGCAGAATTATTGCGCGCGCGAAATGAGCTCGCCCGTTCCGTCCATCAGCATTATCAGGATGCACGGACCACGGCTGAACTGATCGACGTCTTCGACAAGGGACTGCTGAAACAGGCGTCGGAAGCGCTCCGTCTTGCCCAGTTCAGTTTCCAGCAGGGGGCCTCGAGCCTGCTGGAAGTGTTCGACGCGCAACGTGTTCAGCGGCAAATCATGCTGGATTATGCGCAGGCGAGGCACGATCTGTCCGTGTCACTGGCCCGCTTGGAACAGGCGGTAGGGGGAGAGTTATGATGATGGTTCTGCAAAGCCGATGCGCGATGTTTAGTCTGATGCTCGGCTTAGCCGGGATTGAGATCGGCTGCGACGGGACCCCCAATGATGTTGCCGCTAGCAAGACTCCGGCAGCTGCTCAGACAACCCCTGGGCGGATCTCCTTATCCACGGAAGAGTCCACAAAGATCGGGCTCGTCGTGCAGCCGGCTTCCCGCAGCGATTTTCGAACATATCGGGAGTTCCCTGGAATCGTTCGGCCGAACCAACACAACATGGCGGAGATCACGACACTGGTGCGGGGCCGAGTGGTCGAGGTGTATGGAGATTTGGGGCAAGAGGTCAAAGCCAATGCGTCACTTGCCCTTCTATATAGTAGCGAGTTGGGTCTGGCGCAATCTGCTCACTTGAAGGCTCAGGCAAAATTGAATGTGGCAGAGCAGGCCTATAACCGGGCCAAGTTTTTGCTGCAAGAGCAAGTGATCGGTGAAGCCGAGGCACAACGGCGCCATGCGGAGCTGCTCAGCAGTCAAGCTGAGGCGCACGAAGCGGAGGATCGCCTGAAGCTCCTCGGGATGAGTGACGAGGACTTGCGCCGGCTCGAGAGCACGAGAAAAATCCGATCGGTGGTGCCGATCGTCGCCCCGTTCGCCGGGCGCATCATTGGTCGTAAGCTCACACGGGGGGAAGTCGTCGAGACCACGGAAAATCTGTTTGTCATCGCCGATCTCTCTCATGTCTGGGTGCAAGCGAATATTCCTGAAAAGGACATCCCGTTCGTCCATTCCATCCGTGCGACCGGAGGCACCCATGCGGATGTGCGAATCAACGCCTATCCGGGGGAAGTATTCAAAGGCACCATCACCTACGTGGGCGATGTGCTGGACCCCTCGACCCGCACGATGCTGCTTCGTTTGGAATTGCCCAACGGCGATGGACGGTTGAAGCCGGAAATGTTCGCGACGGTGCGGCTGTTTTCGGAACCGCAACCGGATCGCCTCTCCGTTCCGGAAGTGGCATTGCAACGCGATCAAGGGAAGACCTTCGTCTTTGTGCAACGGACGGCGACAGAGTACGAACTTCGGGAAGTGCAGGTCGGAGAATCCAACGGGACACACGTCTCTATTATTACCGGCCTCGCCGAAGGGGAGCCGGTTGTGACGGAAGGCGCCTTTGTCCTGAAGTCCGACTTGTTCAAGAAACAAGTCTGATGGTCGCGCGCCTCCTGGACATTTCCCTCCGCCAGCGCATGCTCATTGTGCTGCTCGCCCTCATCATCGGGGCGGGCGGCATCTATGCCTTCAGAACCATCCCGATCGACGCGTTCCCAGACGTGACCAGTGTGCTGGTCCAGGTGGTCACCAAGGCGCCAGGCCTTTCGCCGGCCGAGGTTGAACGTCTCGTCACGTATCCCATCGAGCTGCAACTGACAGGCGTTCCCTCGCTGACGGAAATGCGTTCCCTCACCAAGGTCGGCCTCTCGCTCATCACGATCGTCTTCGACGATTCCATGGACATCAATCTCGCGCGTCAGCTTGTGCTCGAACGGCTGCTCGAAGTGAAAGAGCTGCTGCCGCCTGGCGCCGATCCGATGCTGGTGCCGAACAGCACCGGGCTGGGCGAGGTCTATCAATACTACCTGGAGGGCCGTCAGGGGACTGCGAGAGATGCGGAAGAGGACCATCGGCGCTTGATCGACGAGCGCACCGTTCAAGACTGGATCATCAGGCCGCTGCTCAAGAGCACGCCGGAAGTGATCGATGTCAATTCGATGGGCGGGTATGTCAAGCAATACCAGGTGTTGGTCGAGCCCGGCATGCTCCGCAAGTACAACCTCTCGCTGCAAGAGGTCTTTCAGGCGGTGGCCAGCAACAACGCCAATGCCGGCGGCAATATTCTGGAAAAACATGCCGAGAAGTACATCGTCCGAGGGCGTGGCCTGATCCGTTCCCTCCAGGACATTGAACGGATCGTCGTGAGGGAAGTCGACGGGACACCGGTGTTCGTGGGGGATGTGGCACAGGTGCTCATCGACCATGCGGTCCGGCACGGCGCCACCCTGTTGAACGGCGACCACGAAGTCGTCAGCGGCATCGTCCTCATGCTGCGTGGCGGCAACGCGCGAGACGTGGTCGAAGGCATCAAGGCCCGGATTGATGACATCCATGCCAAACGGCTCCTGCCGGACGGGCTGCGGATCGTGCCGTTTTATGACCGCATTGAGTTGATCACGGCCGCGCTGAATACCGTGTACAAGGCTTTGGCCGAAGGCGTCATTCTCGTTGTCGTCGTGCTCTTTTTGTTTCTCGGGAATATCCGCAGCGCGCTGATCG
The DNA here is from genome assembly GCA_016873455.1 of Nitrospira sp. Taxonomy (GTDB): domain Bacteria; phylum Nitrospirota; class Nitrospiria; order Nitrospirales; family Nitrospiraceae; genus Nitrospira_D. The sequence continues at coordinate 7,829 of VGXE01000057.1, forward strand.
TCGTCGGCACCCTTGTGCTTGGTCCTTTGGCCACTTTCATCGTGATGGGCCAGACCGGATTGACCGCCAATCTCATGTCCCTGGGTGGATTGACCATCGCCATCGGCATGATGGTCGATGGATCTGTCGTGGTTGTGGAGAACGTGTATCGCCATCTGTCGGAACATTCCAGCGCCGGGGTGCCCAAATTGCGCCTCATTACCGATGCAGTAAAGGAAGTGGGACAGCCCGTGGTCTTCGGCATTCTTATCATCATCTTGGTCTTCCTCCCGCTGCTCTCCCTTCAGGGCATGGAAGGCAAGATGTTCAAGCCGCTCGCCTATACCATCATGATCGCTCTGCTGGTGTCCTTGGTCTTGTCGCTCACCCTGTCGCCCGTGCTCTGCTCGCTCATGCTGAACCGAGGGAGCGAGGAAGATCCATGGATTGTCCGCTTGTCAAAAGGTGTCTATGCTCCGGTCCTCCAGTGGGCGCTGGGTCATCGCACGATCGTGGTGACCATAGCGGTCGGAGCGTTGATCGGCAGTTTGATGCTGATGCCATTCTTGGGGAGTGAATTCATCCCGATTCTGAACGAGGGAACAGTTGCTCCACAAACGATCCGGCTGCCGAGTGTCTCGCTCAATGCCTCGATCGACATCGAGAAACGCATGCAGCAGGCGGTTATGGAATTTCCCGAAGTGGAAATGGTGGTGTCGAAGATCGGCCGCACGGAGCTGGGGAACGATCCGCAGGAACCGAATGAAAGCGACCCCGTCGTTCGATTGCGCCCACTTGATCAATGGACCACCGCGAAGACGATGCCGCAGCTGAGTCAAAAAATCCGCGAGCGGCTGACACAAATATCTGGAGCGACCTTCCTCATCAGCCAGCCGATCCAACAGCGGGTCGATGAGTTGATCTCCGGCGTGAGGACGGAAGCCACGGTCAAGTTGTTCGGCGAAGACTTGGAAGTGCTCCGTGACAAGGCCGCGGAGATCGCGAGCGTGCTAGGAAAGGTTCGCGGAGTTCGTGACATCAAGATTGAGCAGCTGTTCGGGCAGCCCTATCTCACGATCGACATCGATCGCAGCAAAATCGCCCGGCACGGCCTCAATGTTGCCGATGTGCGGGAGATCATCTCAACGGCAATCGGCGGCCAGGCTGCGACACGTGTGTATGAAGGGCAACAGCGGTTCGATCTCGTGGTCCGATTTCCGGAACAGTATCGAGACAGTGTGGAAACGATCAGCAACATCTTGCTCACAGATGGAGCCGGGGCGCTTATTCCTTTGGCGGATTTGGGTACTGTCCGGTTGGAGGAGGGGCCAGGCCGAATCAGCCGTGAGAAGCTTCAACGGTATGTCTCCATCGGGTTCAACACGCTGGGGCGCGACATCGGCAGTCTCGTGAAGGAGGCGCAGGAGAAGATCGCCACACAAGTCAATCTTCCGAGCGGCTACACCGTCACGTGGGGCGGCTCCTTTGAAAACATGGAGCGGGCGATGGCGAAACTGCGCATCATCGTGCCGATTACGATCGGGCTGATCTTCTTGTTGCTCTATTCGACGTTCAATTCCATTCGCCAAGCCACACTGATTATCTTGAATCTCCCATTCGCATTGATCGGAGGGATCGTGGCACTCTGGCTGACGGGTGAATATCTCAGCGTGCCGGCGTCCATCGGGTTCATCAATCTGTTCGGCGTGGCCGTGCTCAACGGAATCGTGCTGGTGTCCTACATGAACCAGCTCCGGGAGGAAGGGCACAGTCTGGATGAAGCGGTGACATCAGGGGCGTTGCTCCGGCTGCGTCCCGTGCTGATGACGGCACTTGTCGCATTGCTGGGGCTACTTCCGCTGGCGTTTGCGAACGGGATAGGCTCGGAGGTCCAGCGGCCCTTGGCGGTCGTCGTCATCGGTGGACTGGTGACCTCGACGTTGCTGACCTTGGTCTTGCTGCCGGTCCTGTACCAATGGCTGGAAGGCCAATCAGATGTGGACGCCACCTCTAGCAACGGGCAATCAGAGCTGGCTGGAAACGGAGTCGGCGAGACCGCGGACGGAACACACCAGCACGGCGCGTGAGGATGAGACCATGCAAATGCCACACATCCGAATTGGGGTAATGCTTCTCGTTGTGTTGGGAGTCGGACCATCATGGGTTCCTGGACAGGCAGGAGCGGCAACGGCAGAAGTTCGGGCCGACAAAGGCAAGCAGATTTTTGTGAAGCACTGCGCCGGTTGCCATGGGGATCGAGGAAAGGGCGATGGGTACACGCTGCTGGGGGCCGATCCAGCCAACCTCACATCACCCGCGACGAAGAAGAAGTCCGATGCGGCCCTGCTCAACACGATTCATGAAGGGAAGTCGAGCATGCCGTCGTGGAAAGTACGGTTGTCGGAGCAGGACAGCCGAGACGTCCTGGCGTATGTTCGGACCCTGTCAAAATAGTCTCCGATCCTCGCCCTTGTTCTGATTGTCACCAGCCGGATTTGTCATGACAATGTCTTGACGCGAGAACGCTGTTGGATTATCTTTACTGTCAACACGAGGTAGTCTATGCCGGCTCGGGCAGTGCGCAGGGAAAAACTGGATCTTCGGTTGAGTTCTTCGGACAAGCGGACACTGGAAGCCGCTGCATCAGTTTCCAGCCGTTCCGTGAGTGATTTTGTCAGAGAAAGTGCGCTATCCCGTGCAGATGAAATGCTGGTCGACCGTCGTGCCTTCGTGTTGAGCAAGGCGAAGTGGTCTGAGTTTCAGGCTGCCCTTGATGCTCCGACTCGCAGCCTGCCTCGTATGCAGCGTCTTTTGACTGAGCCCGGATTCTTTGACGCTGACCCCGCCATTCCAGAGAAGCCTTGACCCGGACGATCGAAAAACTTCAGCGGCATCACGCTGTTGATGCGTTCGATTGTGGCCGGGAAGCACTGAATCGTTTTCTTCAGCGACACGCCCTACAGACCCAACAAAGTGGAGGCGCACACACCTACGTGGGGTTGGCGGATCAAACCGTCGTGGGTTATTACGCGCTCGCTGTTGGATCGGTGGAACGAGAACGTGCCCCGGAGCGAGTGAAGAAGGGATTGGCCAGGCATTCCATTCCTATTATGCTCCTTGCACGGCTGGCAGTAGATCGTCACTGGCAGAATCAGGGAATCGGCGCTGCGCTCTTGAAGGACGCGGTGCTACGAACTCTACAGGCAGCAGACATTGCTGGAATCCGCGCCCTTGTCGTCCATGCGAAAGATGACGCGGCCAGAGGTTTCTATGAGTATTGTGAGTTCCTACCTTCACCCACTGACCCGTTGCATCTCTTCATGCTCCTGAAAGACGCTCGAAGGATTATCTCCTGAGCCTGCACATCGGACCGCCATTGAGTCTTTCCTTATCCCTGCAATATGACATTCACAATTGGAACGCGCGATTGCGGGATGCAGCAACAAGACTGGAGGCCTCTACGAAGCCCGTTCTGAGCGGTCGAAAGACGTTCAGGTGCCACCTTCCTACATGGAATCTCTAAGTATGCAAGACGTGGTGGTGGAGTCTATCACTCTGTCGAACTTTCCTCAATAACGCCTGCGGGTTGGTGCGGAAGCGCACGGAGTCATGCGGCCTCATCACGCTTCGCAAGCATCTCATGAAGCCAGGCGCCAAAACGCCGCTCGCACTCGTGCAGTAAAACATCAGACAGTCGCTGTAGCGCTTCGGCACCCGCCTTTGTCAGGGAGTCCGTTCCTGTCGGCGTGAAACTTCCGTGGGCCACCATGACGCGTAAAGCTGTGGCAGGAATGCGGATATCAATATCACCGTCCATGAACAGCTGGAGCTTTTTTCGCAACCCTTCTTGTGCGAACAGTCCTGTGGAATCCGCAGAAGGTCGAAGCAGGACTTTTCGCAACGCTGCCGCCAACGCGGAATCGAGGATCTTCCAAGATGTGACGTTGCTCCCAATGGCTTCGCCAAGCAGTTCGCCGGCACTGTAAGCCGCCAGCAAACGCAGTCCAGCGGTGTAGCCGCGCAAGGCCTTGTCGCTGTACCCATATGCATGCACGGCTTCAAAGTGCGCAGCCAAGCGATACCTTGCGTAAAAGCGGTTGAGTTGCCTTCTGGTAGCTGCCGGGCATAACCTGTCCTCCCCCTCGCGACACTTCGCGCAAAACAACTTCCAACCAACCAAGTGATGAACATTGGTCTTCATGCAATCGCCTTTGCTTCAGACTCATGCTCCAGGTACACCCAGTCCACGATGTCGTCGCTGGGGGTGTAGCCGGCCACCAGTTGCTGCATCATCAGGCGGATGACGCCCACATCGTTCAAGTTCAGGGCCATTTCCAGGGCGGTGAGCTTGGCCTCGAATTCGGCCCAGGGGATGAACTCTTCGTGGGCCTTCATGATGCGGGGGTGCACGGTGGGCTTGGGGTTGTCGCCGATCAGCAGTTCTTCGTAGAGCTTTTCGCCGGGGCGCAGGCCGGTCACGGCGATCTCGATGTCGCCCTCGGGGCTCTGTTCGTCTTTCACCGTCAGGCCCGAGAGTTCGACCATCCGCCGGGCCAGGTCCATGATCTTCACGGGCTGGCCCATGTCCAGCACGAACACATCACCGCCCTTGGCCATGGCGCCGGCCTGGATCACCAGTTGGGCCGCTTCCGGGATGGTCATGAAAAAACGCGTGACTTCCGAGTGCGTGAGGGTGATAGGCCCGCCGTCGCGGATCTGCTGGCGGAACTTCGGCACCACCGAGCCGGATGAACCCAGCACGTTGCCAAAGCGCACCATGCTGAACTTGGTGCCGCCTGTTCCCACCGTGCCGCCTTGTGTGGTCGCATGTGCTGCAGCAAGTGCCTGAAGCGCCATTTCTGCCAGACGCTTGCTGGCCCCCATGACGTTGGTGGGGCGCACCGCTTTGTCGGTGCTGATGAGCACAAAATCGCTCACGCCGTTTTCTGCCGCCGCCTGGGCGGTGCGCAGCGTGCCCAACACGTTGTTCTTGATGCCCGCTGCCGGGTTGTGCTCCACCAGCGGCACGTGCTTGTAGGCGGCGGCGTGGTAAACCGTGTCCGGGTGCCAGGTGGACATGATCTCGCGCATTCGGTCGTCGTCCTGCACCGAGGCCAGCAGGGGCACCAGCACCGGTGGCGTGGCACCGTCCAGCCCAGCCAGCTTTTCTTCCAGTTCCTGGTGAATCGCGTACAAGGCAAATTCGCTCTGTTCGATCAGCAACAGCTTGGCGGGGCCCACCGCCAGAATCTGGCGGCACAGTTCGCTGCCAATGGAGCCGCCCGCTCCGGTCACCAGCACCACTTTGCCGGTGATGTTTTTGGCCAGCAGGATGTGGTTGGGTGCCACCGGCTCGCGGCCGAGCAGGTCGTCGATATCAAGCTCGTGCAAGTCCGAGATGGTCACCTTGCCCTGGGCCAGGTCGGTCACGCTGGGCAAGGTGCGCACCGCTACTTGTGCGTTGCGAATCTGGCTCAGGATCTCGTTACGGCGGCGGCGCGAGACACTGGGCATGGCCAGCAACACAGTGCGCACGTCTTGCGTCTCAACCAGCCCCTGCAAGTCCATCGGGCTGTGTATCGGCAAACCATTCAGTACATGCCCATGCAGGCGATCGTCGTCATCCAAAAAGGCCACGACCCGCATCTCATGGCCGTGGGCCATCGCCTGTGCCAATTGCCGGCCTGCTTGTCCCGCACCGTAGATCACCGCCTTGGGCAAGTTCATTCGCTGAAAAATGTTCTGGTACAGGCCGCCCAACCAATAGCGCGCCAGCGCGCGCGAGGCGCCTACTGCCAACAGAAGAAGCAAGGGTTGGATGATGCCCACACTACGCGGCACACCAGGCAGCCCGATGGCCGTCACCACCGACGCATACAGCAGACCATACAGGGCAAAGGCCCGCAGCACCATCTGCATCGCCGCCGTGCCCGAGTAACGGAAGATCACCCGGTAAAATCCATGCGTAGTGAACAGCGGCAAGGCGATGAGCCACGACGCTGCTATTGCCCACATGGGCTGGAATAAGCCTTCGCCTGACAAACGCACCCACTCATCCAGACGCAGGTAAAACGCAATCCACACCGTCAGGACGATCAAGCTGACATCCACGGCCAGCGCTACCGCGCGCTTGGCGGAGCGTGGCAGGGCCAGCAAGGGAAGCGCCAGTTTTGTCAGCGGCATGTATTAGCTCCTCACGCGCTGATCGTCGGGCAACCAAGAGTCGGGCCTGCCGCCCCCCAACCACAAAACCGCCAACACCAACGGCAAATAGGCAGCCACCACAAACGCCACCGACCCGGCCGGCCATTGCACACACGCCCAGGCCCAAGGCGCGAGCCACAGCCCGTTGACTGCAACCATGAGCAAGGTCACCGCGCGATGCCCCGCCTTGCGGCCACCCTGCCACCGCCGGGACAAGCGTTGGTAGGCATGGCTGCGATGCGCTTCATACCAACGTTCCCCGCGCAGCATGCGGGTGAGCAGCGTGACGGTTGCATCGGTCACAAAAACAGCCGCCAGCACCAGCCA
>VGXE01000058.1 GCA_016873455.1 Nitrospira sp.
GTCGCCGCCGGTGTGCCGTTCAAGGATGGGAAAATGAGACGGTCAGGAAGTGTGAACCGCGACAGAAACGATCAGTCCGAGAGGACCGCCGCCTGAACCTCATTTACACACCTATTGACAAGACCTCCCCACACAAAGCCCAGGACATCCAACCGCTGGCGCCGCTCCAGCGGCAATTGGTCTTTCTTGACTCGCTGGTTGCGAACCCACCCTCCCAGCCAATACCCCTCCTCATGATGTCTTTCTGGCACACGACAATGCCCTTCGCGCTGATGGAAACGCTGGAAATAGAAAAATCCTTCCTGCCACTGCGCATCGAGCACATCCCACATAAAGCCCAAGGCGTCGAGCCGCTGCCGCCGCTCCGGCAACATTGTCTCTTTCGATTTACGCTGTACCCCCACCCATTGTCCTAATCGATACCCCTCTTCGCGATGCCTTTTGGGCACCCGGCAATGTCCTTCGCGCTGATGGAAGCGCTGGAGATAGCTGAAGCCCTCTTCCCAATCAGCCGCCAAGGCATCCCACACAAAGCCCAGGGTGTCGAGCTGCGCACGACGGTCGGGCGACATGGTGGCTTGAGCATTACGTTGCCTTCCGACCCATATTCCCAGCCGATAGCCCGTGACGGGGTCGCGATACCTTGCAGGTACCCGGCAATGCCCTTCGCGCTGGTAATACTTCTCCAGAAAGCCGAAACCCTCGTCCCACTGCGCGTCCAAAACATCCCACAGAAACCCCAGCGCATCGAGCTGCGCACGACGGTTGGGCAGTATGGTGGCTTTATTGTAGCGTTGTGCGCTAACCCACGTTCCCAGCCGATAGCCCTCTTCGCAATGCTGCGCAGGCACTCGGCAATGTCCCTCGCGCTGGTGAAACACTTTCAGCCGTCCATACCACTCATCCCAACTGCTTCCAATCCGATCAGCAATGGCAACACTGATGCTCGCGTTGAGTTGCGCCAGGTCAACCGAGGAACCAATGACTTCCACCTTTTCTCGCAGCCGTCTGAGATCAAACGGTTCGCCGGCGCCTTTCCGCTCCCGCAATTCACGAATGATGTCTACCAAATCCTCATCTTGCTCTTGTAGGGCATTGAGCACATCCGCAACTTCCCCAAACGACTCCGATTCAATCGCGTCATCCAATCTCGCCTGTGTAAAATCTTCAGCGAACAAGGGCACAACCACATAGCCTACGGTCTTTGTGCTGGCTCCTTGAGGTTTTCGCATCGCCCGTCCTGTTGCTTGGGCAATATCGATCGGGCTTTGCTTTGGATCGAGAAACGCCACCATATCCACCGCGGGCACATCCACCCCCTCCGTCAGACAGCGCGCGTTGGTGAGCACCCCGTTCTCCGCATGGCGGAAGGCTTCGATCAATGCTGTTCGGTCAGAACTGCGTTGCTTGCCATTGACATGGCGGACTTCGTAGCCACTGAGATAGCGCGCTATGCCGTGGGTGGTGTCACTCGCAAACTCCTGTGCCGCTTTGACACGACTATGGAAAGTGATGCCTTTCCTTGCACCGGTGTGTCCGACCGCTTGCTGAAAGGCAACAAGATGCGCCACCCATCGCGCCCGAACCAGATCCTCCTCAACCAGTGTGATGCCATGCCTCCGCGCAAAGTCGCTGACCATCTGTTTGTCGATCAGCGAAATGATTACCTTATACGGGCAGATGATGTCCTGCTTGGCAGCACTCGCAAACGAGAGGGTATGAGCCCGGAGCCCATAGACTTGCGGGTCGTCCATTGATTGGATACGGAATTCGCCTTCTCGGTCACGGTGGCGAATATCGTAATGACGGGGCGTTGCGGTGAAGAAGAGCCGCTTCTTGATACGCAGACGGTCATCGGACAGCGCATAACTAAACGCCCCACCCTCTCGCCCTGTGGTCTTATGGGCTTCATCAAAGATGCCCAGATCAAAGGTGGAGCCTGTTGCCCCTGCCCCTACGACAGGCGACGAGTGATAGGTCGAGAAGATGACTTTCATATCATCCGTCGGATGTGCGAGGAAGCGGGAGACTTCTTCCGGGTTGGTATCGATGCGAAACTCTACATCAGAGGGACGGACTTCTAATTCATCATTGCGTAAGCCGACAGTTTGGTCCGAACAGACGCAGAGGTAGCGAAACCCTGGCGCAAAGGTGTGATGCTTACTCCATTCGCCCAGTGTTTGCTGAAGTAGCGTCAGAGACGGCAGCAGGACCAGAACGGTTTTCGGCTGGAGTTCTTGCGCTGCCCACAGCGCGACCAAGGTTTTCCCTGAGCCACACGCCATGACCACGGTGGCACGATCTTCCGTACTCAAGGTTGTCGCGATATCCTTCAGGGCAGCTACTTGATAGGGCTTGGGCGTGGCGCGAGACCAGGCGAGGGGCTTCTCTTTGAGCCACGATTCGATACGGGCAAGATCATCGGGGGCTAATGCTCGAAAATCCTCGCCTCGCACTAGCCGCATCCCTTGGCGGTTCAGGGCATCGTCAGCCAATTCGCCGGCATTGGTGAAGATCACCCGTTCAGCAAATCGTTCCGTGATGCCAAGGAAGGGCGCGACCTCGGTGAAGGTGAGATAGCCTTTCTGTCGGTATTTGACTTGATAGGCGACGTGAGTGCCCAGACGGCTTTCATACAGACCATCAATTCCCTTCGCATCGCTGGGCAGATTGTATTGCTGGCGCAGGGGCAGGGGAATATCGCCGACGACCCAGTGGTTGACACACTGCATGATCGGCTGAGTGGCAAGGAACCCTTCCACGAAAATCTCGAAGACATCACCGCGATCTTTCTCTTCGGCAATGGCATTGATGCGTTGTTCTAATTCCGTGAACGAAGGGAGGGAATCAAAGATGCCTGTCGCGATCCAGTATCTCGCTTTGACGTGCTTGGCAGGCATGACGAATCCTTTACCAGGAAGTTCGCGAGCCTACCACTGCGATGACTCCAGGTCAAAACCCGTCAACCGGAATGACTCTTCACCACTCCGCCCCCAGCCGATCCACCACGATCTGGTGCACCACCGCATGTTTGCCGAGCGCGGCCAGATAAACGGCCGTCTCGGCAATGTCGAATGGGCTGATCCGTTCGCTCCGCTCGATCTTGTCCGGCGGGGCATCGACAAAGTCGTCCGCGACGCCGCCGGGACAGATCGCGCTGACTTTGATGTTGAACGACCGGCCTTCGTCTTCCAGCGACTTGGTCAGCGCCATGATGCCGTGTTTGGAGGCGCTGTAGGTCCCCGTTCCGGCCCAGGCCTGCACGCCGGCCACGCTTGACATGTTGATGATGAGCCCGCCGCCCTGTTTCTTCATCTGTGTGAATCCGGCTCGGCAGCAGAAGAACGTGCCGTAGAGATTCGTCTTCATCACATCGTCAAACGAGCCGGTCGTCGTGGCGGCCAGCCGTCCGCCGCCGCCGATACCTGCATTGTTGACGAGGATGTCGATCCGTCCGTACTTCTCGACCGACGCCTCGATCAGCCTCTCCACCTGGCGTTCGTCGGACACGTCCGTCTGAATCGCCCAGGCTTCCCCACCGTGCTGCTTGATCTGCGCGACGGTCTGCTCGCACAGCGTCAACCGCCTGGCCGTGACCACCACCTTTGCCCCTTCATCGCCGAATCGCAGCGCGATGGCCTTCCCGATGCCGCTGCTGCTGCCGGTGACCACCGCGACTTTCCCTTGCAGCCGATTCATAGCGGCGTCTCCTTCTGTACGCTGCCCTTCACTTCTTCCCGCACACGAATTTCCACACGGATTGCGCCATGCTCTCTCGTGGAATGGGTGCCCAGTGGGACTCACCTGACTTCTTGTAGGTCGAGTGCCCGGTCCCCATATTCCCGGCAAACCGCTCAATGGCCACCAGGCGAAAGCGCTTGTTCACACAGTCGTGTTCTTCCTGAGCTACAGTAGAGAGGACCGTGCTGAACCCTCTGGCCTGGGCCGTCTTGAGATCATCCAACACTCGGGCGCTGACCACGTCACCATTCCGGCTGATCGTCTCGGAATCGACATAGACCTTCGCCTTGTCGTTCCGATCGATGAGAAGCCATTCCGCGCACAGTGGCGTCACACTCCAGAGCTGTAGCAGAGTGAGGGCAAGGAGAATTCTAGAAGATCCCTGATAGCACGCACGAGCAGATGGCATGCCTCACCATACCTGACGCATGTTGAGAGGACAAGAAACGGTATCGGCGTCTTTCCATGATTGATCTGGGCAGGTATTCGACACGATCAACGCGTAACGCCCGACTCGTAGCGGAGCCGATGAATCCGGAACTACCCTACCCCGCTTTTCTCATTTCCTTCGAAAGCCTTTGAAAAGATTCCCATGACTGAGCTGTTCCCACTACCTTTTCCTTTACGCGGTACCTTGCCAGAGCATGTCATACCCCAGCTCCTTGGTGTCCGAACACATACTCGCCAACGCCGAGAATTTACTGGTAAACACGTGATCCGCGTGTGACTTCTCGTGGGCCTCGAAGGATCGCCAATAGGTCACGATCGCGTAATGCTCGTCGGCGACCTTGTTCCCCGTCAACGACCCCTCCTCCGAGACGAACCCGGAGAACTTGAAGACCTGCCCGGCCAGAAATCCGCCCTTTTCCCCACCATAGGTTTCCTTAACCACCATGCACATTTCGCCGACAGCCAGCTCGACGTCCTCGAAACTCACACCGGGCTTAAGTTTCACCGTATTGAACAGCATCTTGGCTCCAAACGGCACCGTAATTGGACCGAACATATCCACCTCCTATCAATGACATGCCGATGTCGACGGGACATGTATCCCGAACACACAGCCCTGCTAGCTCACATTATTCATGAACACTTCCGCTGCAATCGCCGATCCGCTGTTTCGACGAGCCGGCCGCATACTCCGCGCGGCCAAGCCAGCGAGCTCAATCAGCAATTTCAGCACGGGAGCATCAGCGTGGATAGTCTACCAGGGAAACAGGCGCATTCAGAAGTATACGAATGGAGCTCAGCCGAAACCACCCTGTCTTGCAGCCTAGGCCTTGACGATTGATTCATCTGCACGCCATACTCAGCCCCTCATGCAACTCCTGCGCATCATCCTGCTCACGTTTCTTGTCCTGCCCGCTGGACCGGGAGCCGCATTTTCGCCGCCGAGCCAAAAAGACCTGCAGACGCTCGAGATCCAGGCTCACCAAGGGGACACGGAAGCGCAGGTGAGGCTCGGAGATCTGTACGCCAAGGGGCGGGGAGTGCAGCAGGACCATGCCCAGGCGCGAGTGTGGTACGAAAAAGCTGCATCACAGGGCCACCCGATTGGGCAAAACAACCTGGCAGAACTGTATTTCGCTGGGCTAGGTGGACCACCGGACTATGTCCGGGCCTATATGTGGGTGAGCCTTGCCGCCGCACACATGCAGGGCGAGGAAAAGAAACAGGCGGAAGAAAATCTTGGCGATGTCGCCCAACGCATGACTCCCGCACAAATCACCGAAGCCAAACGGCTCTCACAGCAGTGTCGAACCAACAAGTTCAAGGGTTGTTAACCCCCCTGTGAATGTCTCCTGCGCCCGCTGCGCATCCACCCTTCACATCCCAGACTCACCGCAACCCATCAAGCCGTCTCAACGCAGCGGGGCCGAATGAAACAGGTCTTCGTGTCGCAACATTTGTTCGAAGTCGAGATGCGGAAGGAGCGCCTTGAGCAGGCCGGCATTCCTTGCACGATCAAGAATCAGCGCTCCTCAGGCCTGGCCGGAGAGATTCCCTTTACCGAGATTTTCCCGGAGCTCTGGGTGATCCATAACGAGGATGCCGATCAGGCGAGGCAGTTACTTGAAGAAGGGCTGGTGGTACTGGCCTCGAGCCACAACACATGGACCTGCGCCGGCTGCGGCGAACGTCATGAGAGCCAATTCGCCGCTTGTTGGAAATGCGGACAAGAACAGCCGTTCCTACACTAATCGACCGCACGTATTCAGGACCACACCCAAGCGAATAGGCCGATCAGTAGAGCGGCTCTTGCGGCCCCCATCGCAGCCCGGCTAAATCCGGATCTTCTCCATCGTGCGTCACAGGCCGCGCGTCTTTCTCCGCCTTGCGCAAGGCGCGCTTCGCGTCTTTTTCCTTGCGGACATTCTGCAGAGCCTTTTCACGGTCTCGCTTCGCCGACGTTGTTTTGCCTCCGCGTCCGATAAGTCCCTCCCTGGCACTCCCTGCCGTCTGCCGTCCGATGACGAGCGTGATTGATTATTCGGTCGCGCCTCGGCGCCGTGTCCTGCGTGTGCGGGCCTGCGACACCTCTTCCGACGCCGCATCTTTCATGCGGGAACGCGTGCCTTGTCCAAGACCCCGGCTGGCCATGGACGACACCGCTTGCCGAATTGAATCAATAGACGCCGCCTCCCCGTGCCCTGGCCCTTGAGGTCCGGACAGCCCCAACACTTCCCAGCGAATTTTCGGTTTCCGTGCAAGATTGCGCTTGCGCTTCTTCGACTGCACACTTCTGACAAATGCCGTCCTGTTCATGGTCATCCTCCTGAGGTGACTCACGCGAGACACCCGCGCCGCCGATGTGCCCGCGACAGCCCCCGAAACATTCTCCACAGACGCCGGTTCACTCACACCGACAACGCGGGACGGTCCGGGATCACTCCTCCACGCCGGAAATACGAAAACGATTCGCGCGAGAACCGTGACAGGGGGGAAGCGCGAGACGAGCCAGTAATTCGTAGCGTGTGACACAGTATCACGCCCACGGCTCAGAGTCCAATCGTCCGGGCAGCCATAGCACTCGCTCCGGTCTTCCTCAAGTCTAGAGAGTGGCGGCGAACCTGTGGATCGCGCAGCGATGGGCCGAAACGCGATTCGATAAGACCCTTGGAGGATTTCCTGAATGATGGGATCATTCCTCTCGGACACCAGCCGTCTGGATTGATACACATGGAACCATCACTCTCGAACATGATCTCGAAGCCGTCAACGATGCCGCACCGAGCCATCTTCGCCAATCTTGCCGCCCTCGGCGCACTCATCGCCCTCCTCGGAATCGTCTATTGGCAGCACACGGGGGCGCGGGCGGTGCCGGGGCTCATCGAGGAACTGCAAGGCACGGACGCGCAAGCACAGCAGTTGGCGGCGGCGCATTTGAAAGAAATCGGCCTTGCGGCAAAGCCTGCCGTTCCGGCGCTGTTGGCGCTTGCGCTGGATCAGTCACATCCCTATCCGGGTGCCACCGCTGCCGCTGCGTTGACGACCATCGATCTCACCGTGGCCCGCCAGGCTATGGACCGTTTCGTCCTGTCCTTGGGTCGCAGCGATCTTCACATCAAGCGTGATGCCGCCGCTGCTCTTGGCTCGCTGGGTCCCCTGGCAAAACCGGCTGTCCCAGCCCTCATACGGGCGCTCGATGATCCCGACCCCCTGGTCCGGGATCGCGTCACCCGATCCTTGGGACAGATCGGCATTCCAGAACGCGCGGTGTCCGCGGCTCTGTTACGCTCACTCAAAGACTCCGACCGGCTTGTCAGACACACGGCGCTCTCCCAACTCGCCTTCGGCGGACCGATTCCTCCAGACCTCTTGCCGAGACTCAAAGAATTGACGCAGGACCAGGACCGTCAGATCGCGCAACTCGCCAGCAGCACAGTGGCTCGCGAACAGCAGCCGATCTCAGCGTCCGTCTTGGCCATGAGCCTCAATGTCGGAACGGCCAAGCTCTACACGCTTCTGCAACTGGCCCGGCTTGGCCCTCGTGCGGTCGATACCGTCGCATCCGTGACTCCCTTGCTGGCAGCGGAGCTTCCGCTCGAGCGCTACCTTGCTGCGGCGGTACTCGAAGCGATCGGTCCTGCTGCATCGGAGGCGTTACCGGCCCTGCGCCTCGCGCTGAACGACACCGATCCGGTCGTCCGCGAAACAGCTGTCCAGGCCGTACAGGCCCTCGAACAGGTGCTGACGCCATGACGCCTGGTCACGATCGTCGGCAGCTTCTGTTCCTGACCCTCACCATCTATTGGAGCTCGATTCTCTTCGGCCTCACGGCGCCCTGGATCTCCAACATCGCCGTGGACGTGTTGAAACATGGCCAGCCGCTCGTTCAGGCCATCCATCAACTCCGACTGCACCTCTTTGCGCCGGGATACAATCTGTTTCTGATCGCTGCGCTCAATGCCGCCCCCTTCGTGCTCTTCGCCGTCGTGGCCCTGCTCCACTTGGGCCTGATCCCTCCGGAAGAATGCCGGCTCGCTCGCCGACGTTCGCTCGCACTGTGCGTGGCGCTGCTACTGGGCATAGGCCTCAGTGCCTGGACCCATGTCATGACCCTATGGTTCCCGGACGCGCAGGGAGCCCTAGCCTACTTTTTTCTTCCCTTTGTCCTGCTCGCTCTTTTTCCACTCGGCTATCTAGCCGGACGAGGCCTGGGTGCGTGGCTGTTCCGATAGACTTACCACGCACACGCGATGCACAGGACTTTATCCGGAATACAAACAGCGGAGGATTTGGGTGGTGTTGAACAGCAACGCATTCAGGCGGGTATACGCCGCGTGACCATAGTAGTGCTCACGGACGTCGGTGGACCCAGTGCAGTCTTTGTAATCAGCCAGGAGGCACCGGCCTTCACTGGGGAAACGCACGGCGCGGCGGGCGCACTCCAGCCACCGCTCGAATCCGTCGTACGGCTCGACCATTTCCCAGATGGCCTTGTTCGCGGCCTTGGCCGCGTCAGTCGATGGAAGGGCATCGCTCCCGGCCACGGCCAACTCCTGGACATAGTCGCCGCCCCAGGCCATCGGCATTTCCATCGTAATGTGCGGCAACTCCATTTTGGACAGCCACGTTTTCCCATCGGTCCTGAGGTTTCGGTGATTCACCACATGTAGCAACTTGCCGAGACCAGACAGGTCCCATCCGTACCGAACCGGCGTCCCGAACGTGACGATATCCAGCACGGTACCGTTCAGCCAGGCCGCAGATCCGAGCAACGGCTCGATCCGTGAAATGGTCGCAGCCAGGTCAGCCTGGCCTGTGTGGCCTGCGTAGGCCGCCAGGATGCCAAGCAACTTGGGCCGGCCGGTGATGGGACTCGGACACAACAGATTTGAGACGATCGCAAGCACCAACCCGGCCTGTCCATGGGCCTGCACCAAGATTCTGTCGCCGATGCCGAATGAGCCTCTTTCACAAAGCCGCCGCAATGTATCGAGCAGACGGACTGCGGCGACGAGACGCCCCAAGTGATGATGCTCCGACGCCCAGAGCAGGCGGCCACAACTGATCGGTCGAGCCACGTGCTTGTTGAGTGCGTGCTCAGCCAGCGTGACATATCGTGCTGTGAAATTGCCGGCATCGCCAAGCTGTTGATCGAGTGATGTCCACGTGGCCTGATCATTTTGAAACGGCAAGGTCAGTCCGTGAGGACACGCCGGGATCCCATTCTCGCCATCCCGCATGAGTGACAACAAGGCGTCGAGCCCAGATACCCCTCGCGAATAGCCGCGTTTCAAGCCACCGACGTCGTCCAGCCGCTGCATGCCAAAGACGTCAGTTCCGTGGATCGCTCCATGGAGAAACACCATGGCCCGAACGCCGGCATCCGAGAGCGTTGTCCCACATTGCGCCATCGCATCGAACCATGCGGGAGATTCCGGCTGTGCCCCAGGCGCCAGTTCGGCTGATGACAACCGATCCCCAGGATTCTTTCGCGACAGTTCGTCGTGCTGAAAATTATTCTCGGTGGGCATGGAGAGCGTTGTCTTACCTGAAAGCCGGTGCGAGGCGCAATGAGCAACGGAGTCAGGCGAGAATTATTCAATATAAATAATGGTTTGTGGCTATCGATTGACCCAACCCCTCTAACCTAGTCTGCTCATGACATCAGAGTGGCGAAACACACATCACCCCCGCACAGGTATTGACAAGCGAGCACAACGCGCCCTAGAGTACCGCCTCATCTCCAGTCCTGTGGAGCCGATCACAGTAGAGACGGCTGGAGAGGGACGGCAGGGCAATGTCACGCTACGGTTCAGATGCCCGCCGATCCCGACACTGTCGGTGACCTGACGGAGAACTTCCCGCCTCAGGACTATCGGCAGGCACTCATCGACAGGGAGGCCAGTGATGGTGCCCCGATTCCCCCGATGGGCCAATCCGTTTAATACTCCCTATCCTTGCCTTACGTTTCTTCATCAGTCTGTCCACGGGCCGTGCATGATTTCAGTGCGATTAGGAACCGTTGTGTCACAGTCGTTATTACCGGACAGCTAATCCAACCACCACCACGAGGAGGAAGTACCATGCAGAGACGACAGTTCATGGCGAGTGGATTTTTCGGACTTGTCGCCGCGGGACTATGCCTGCTGGCCACCAGCCCGGCGCAAGCAGCCTCGTTGAGCGGGCCAGCCACGACCGAGCCGGCCTGGACACCGCAACCTGTCTCCGCCACGCAATTTGTCGTATTGTCGGATTGGAAGAGCGAAGCAGTCTTTGACCGGGAAACTGGTTTGGTGTGGGAATTGAACCCTGGGAAGGATGCAGTGGATTGGAACGGGGCACAGGAACATTGCCTCAATCTCGCAGCCGGAGGACGGAAAGGATGGCGGATTCCCTCGGTCCATGAACTGGCCAGCCTCGTCGATCCGGGAGTAGCGGCTCCCGGCCCCACGCTACGGGCCGGCCATCCCTTTACAAATGTGCAGTCCGCCAACTATTGGGGCGCCGCGCCAAATCCACAGTATGCGGCTCCGCCATGGTACGTATTTTTCTCGAACGGCCGCACTAAGATTGCAGATATGAAAACCGGCAAGGCACGCACCTGGTGTGTCCGAACCGCCGAAGTTGAGATAAGCGAGCAGCACTAATTCGAAATGGACGCTTGCGGGCGCAAGCGTCACGAGATATAGGGGTGGGGAACCGACGGTTCTCCACCCCTTCTCTTTTTTGATGGCCGGAAATCTGGGAATCAGCGGAGACGTGGGGGGATAATATCAGGAGTAGTGGCCGGCCCCGGGTTCAGTGGGGCCTGATGTTTCGACATGACTGCCGTAGCCACACAAATCTTTCGCTCCTCATCAATGCGGCGATCGATGATCTGCACATCGTTGAGATATTCTTGAACGATTTCCTCGCGCGTCAATTCGATATCTTGTTCGATCTCTTTCCCTGTGCGTTCACGAGTGCGGTCAACCAGATGTTCCTTGACCAACACCCGAATCTGTTTGGCCACATCGGCACGGGCCGCCAGTTCCGCCACGCGCTGACAGACAGCGCTCCCCTTACTCAAATCACCCTGACCTCTGCCGATCCAATACTGGTCGGAGCGATACCCGTCCTGGCTCAGTTCGCTAGCCACACGAGCACTCCCACCTGAATCGGCCGCTTGAGCGTGTGAGCGCAGACCGCCCGAAAGGCCCCAGAGGTATGTCACCGTAACAACGATCAACAGATCTTTCCGCACCCTCATTCTCCCTTGAGATCTCGCGCTTGGCTGTCGTGGATCGGACCCACCGGCGTTCTGTAGGTAATCTCGTTTAAGGTGCGCGGGACCGTCCCCGAACCGGAGGATGGGACGATCTCGTGCGTCGGCATCCGTGCCTGTGCCCGTCCCGGCTGCGGTGGAACAGGTGGCCGTTTTCCGACCATCGTGTTCTCAGCGATGGCCACGTATGGATTTGTGGGAGACAATTGGCGCGCCGTCTGAAGCAAGGTCTGTACTGACACAAGATCCCCCGGTACATGGGCATCGCCTGATTGGGAGACCAACGCCCAGTCCGTCCATACTTGCGACACGATCGCGTTCGACTGTACACGGTGGAGAATCTCCCGCCTCTGCCGAGCGGCCTGTACTGTCTGATCTGACGTGGCCGCATCGGCCAACGCCCGGTTCACCGCACTCAGCTCCCGCTGCAGCCGTTCATGGTCTCGCTTCAACGCCGCCAGTTGCACCCGCGCATCTTCGTTTTCCCGAAGCGCGGCAATCGCGTTGGCGGCCTCTTCAGTATCGATCTGAGTCAGGAGATTCACCTGCACAACCGTTGTCTCCCCAACACGTCGCGTCTGGATCTGTTAGTCAAGCACCAGGACGAATCCAGCCGTGTAGGCGCGAATCTCGTCTTTGCTGATGTCCACCCCCTTCACAACCGTGACGCTTTCCAGATAGGTGGCGACCTGTTCCAAGGCGTGCCGCTTGGCCGACTCGGTGGCAAGGCGAATCGCCTCGTCCTTCGTATCGCGAGGGCCCATACGATACTCTCCTTGCGCACTGATGGTTCTGACTTCCGCCTGAACCGGAGAGCCCATCAGGGGCATCGTCATGAGCACAAGGGCCACAACAGTCATTCGTTGCATCATGTCCCCATTCAACCAGAGAAATCTCTTTGCGCAAAGCACGCAGCAGCTTTCCGCACGATGGTCCAGCTGGCGGACACCATCTTGCCTTCGAGAAAATTCGCGTGCTAGGGTATCGATTCACTCTGATACGATACCGTTGCACATGAATGCTTTATGATACAGATCCTCCGAAATTCCTTTCCTCTCATTGTCGGCTTGTTGACGCTGTGGCTTGAAACCGCCGCCGGAATACCTGCGAGCGCCGCACCCGCGCCGGTCAAGACAGCCTTGCACGCTGGTCCGCCGGCTGAACACGTCATCCTCTTCGTCTTGGAAGGCTTCGACCAGGAGTCTCTCAAGGGTGGCGCGATGCCGACCCTCGGTAAGCTGGTCAAGGGAGGGGCGGTGACCTGGTCCGCGAGCGGCGTTAACCCGGCCCTCAGGCTTCCCACCATGGCGTCAGTTGTGACCGGTATGCCGGTGGAGAAACACGGGATCACCTGGAACTTCTTTGAACTCAGCCGAGGCTATCCCCGCGCGCCCAGTCTGTTCGACTATCTCGACTTGAGTGGAGGTCGAGACAGCGCCATTTTCTATATGGATGAGTCGCTCTACCAATTGGCGAGACCGGAGCCTTACACCGATTACCAACTCTGTGGAGCCTTGCGGCCGGAGTGCAGTTCCGGGAAACTTGTGACCTACATCCAACAGTATTTCCAGAAAGCCGCGAGCGGCCATGGATATGGGCATGCGATCCTCGCCCTGCCGCATCTGTTGGTCGTTCACCTGCCGGAAGCGGGCCGCGCCGGTGTCGCGCACGGGTGGAATTCCAAAGCCTACCGCGATGGGCTGCGGACCGTCGATACAGCCATCCGGTCGGTATTGGATCTATTCAAACAGTACAAGCTGTCCGACCGCACCACCGTGGTGGTCACCGCGCTGAGCGGAAAGGGCATCAATCCGGGAGCGGACACTCCGGCCATCGATGCTCCCGTCGTTCCCTGGATTGCATCGGGTGTCGGGATCAAACCCGGACAGGTCATTCACCGGCCGGTATCCATTATCGACACCGGCGCAACGGTCATGCGCATCCTGGGTCTGGAAACCCATACCGAGTGGGACAGCAAGGTCGTGGAGGAAATCTTTTTGACGACGGTGGCTACTTCATCCACTCATTCAACCACGAGGCCCTGATCGAGCATGCGGACAGCATCATTCATGCGGCACCACGCCTTGATCTGCGGAGGATTGCCCGTGGTCTTAGCAGTCTTGCTCTGTGGAACAGGAACCGGGTGGTCCAGCGGCCAACCACCCGCCCATCTGAAGGAGCACGTGATTACGATCGACGCGACTAAACTCGTACCTGCGTCCTGGTGGCAGGTGCCGGGGGTGACCCCGTCGATCTGGGCCTCCGACCCCGAATCGCTCGACGCGCCGAAGACCTCAGAGCGGCGCGATCTCCAGCTGAAGCCGGGTGCCTACAAGTTCATCAGTTTCACCTTCGACTTTCCGTTTACCGTCACGCTCAATGGGACACTCGAATTCGCCACATCCCTCGATCAGTGTATCGACGGACGCGGGACGCACACGCTGGTCGTCCGGTGCAAACGGATGTACCCGCACGGGGGCGAGCGCGATAATTATTACGACCAGAAACCGTGACCATGCCTCACGCACTTGAAGATCTACTGGACGCACTGGAAGACGTCGACGACGCCACGCGCGAAGACGCCGCGAAAGCCCTCGCGGAGCGAGGCGATCCTTCGACGCTGGACGCACTGATCGCCGCCTGTGGCGACGACTTTTGGTCCGTGCGCGCCTATGC
>VGXE01000059.1 GCA_016873455.1 Nitrospira sp.
ACCGGCTCGATCACCATCACCAATTCCGCCCACGGCACCACGCGATGCATCTCATCGAGGAACCGTTCCCGGCGGGTGGATTTGCGATACTGCTCGAAGGGGACTTCGGCAAAGGTCTGTTGGTGCATGGATGCGCCTCCCGTTCAGTGCTGCATTTCTCATAGCACATCACCAACGGGGAATAAATCAGACCTTCCCTAAGACTATTCATGGACAATCGCTCCTTTCGGCGCTGCAGGCCAAACAAGCTTAGAGTCGGCAAGACGCACGGATACCGCCGTGCTCGCTTTCTACACGATGATCGGACGAGAGTTCACACGCGAGATGGATGACGCGGCTCAGAAAATGGCTTTGGCCAGTTCCAGAATACTGCGCTGCATATCCGGGTCGTCGGTGATGGGCCGGGCGATCGCCACATCACAGGCCCGTTCCGCCGGGACACCTTGCCGGATCAACGTCCCGGCATAGATCAACAGCCTGGTGCTGACCCCTTCGTCCAGTCCATGATTCTTGAGGTTTCGCACTTTGCCGCCGAGCTTCACCAGACCACCTGCAATCGCGTGGCTGATGCCCGCTTCGCGTTCGACCACCGTCGTTTCGATATCCGGAGAAGGATAATCGAACTCGATCGCCATGAACCGCTGCTTGGTGCTCTGCTTCAAGTCCTTGAGTACGCTCTGGTAGCCGGGATTGTAGGAGATCACAAGCATGAACTCATCGGCGGCCTCCAGAATCTGGCCTTTTTTTTCGATCGGCAAGACCCGGCGATCGTCGCTGAGCGGATGAATGATGACCGTTGTATCCTTTCGCGCCTCCACCACTTCGTCAAGATAGACGATCGCACCATGCTTGACGCCGAGTGTCAGGGGTCCATCCATCCACACCGTCTCCTGGCCTTTGAGTAAATAACGACCGACAAGGTCGGAGGCCGTGAGATCCTCATGACATGCTACGGTGATCAGCGGGCGTCCCAGTTGGTAGGCCATGTGCTGCACAAACCTGGATTTCCCGCAGCCGGTCGGCCCCTTGAGCATCACAGGCATCTTGTTGCGCGCGGCGATCGAAAATAGCCCCACCTCTCCGCGCACCTCGGCATAAAACGGCTGCCGCTCGATTCGATACTGCCCGATATCACGTTCACGTCCCGGATGCATCATGGAACCTCTTCGCACCTTCCACTCAAGAATCTCGCTCGGGCACTCGGCGCCCCAGTGCCCGCCAGCCACAATAAACACAACGGTGCCCAAGATCAAGCGAGCAGAGCGGGGAAACAGGCCGCGTCACGTCTGCCTCATCGCCGAGCCATCCAATACTTCGCGTACTTTTTGCGTCAGCGCACCCATCGTAAAGGGCTTCTGGAGAAAGACCGTGCCCGCCTTCACTCCACCCTTCGAAAAAATAGGGTGGTCGGGATAGCCGGACATATACATGACCTTCAAGGCAGGTCGCGCGATCGCCAACTGCTCGGCGATTTCCGGTCCACTCATCTGCGGCATCACGACATCCGTCAACAAGAGATGAATCGGCCCCAGATGCTTGGCGCCAGCCAGCAAGGCTTCGATCCCATGACGCGCGATCAGGACTTCGTAGCCCTTCAAGCGCAACGCTTCATCGACCAAGCCCCGAACCGCCGGATCGTCTTCAACTAGTAAAATGGTTTCCCGGCCACGGGCCTGATCGATGATTGTCCCTCCGTCGGCCACTGTCTGTTCCACAGGTTCAGCTTTCGGAAAGAAAATCTTGAACGTTGTCCCTTGTCCCGGCTGACTGTCGACGCCGATTACACCGCCGCTGTGCTTGACGATGCCATAGACGGTCGAAAGCCCGAGACCAGTGCCCTTGCCGGTTTCTTTCGTCGTAAAAAACGGCTCGAACAAATGCCCTTGCACCTCCTCGCTCATGCCCTGTCCGGAATCTCTTACCGCGAGCCTGATGTACGCCCCTGCTTCCAGGATCACTGTTCCCTGACGGCCCTCTTCACCAATGGTGACGTTTCGTGTCTCAATCGTCAGCCGCCCACCCGTCGGCATGGCATCACGCGCATTGACGGCCAGATTCATGATCACCTGCTCGATCTGCCCTGCATCGGCCCTCATCGGCCATATCTGTTGATCCAGATCCGTATAGAGTTCGATGAGATCTTCGCCGATGAGCCGCCTGAGCATCCCATCCATATTGAGAACGATGGCATTCAGATCGACGATTTTGGGAGCCACGAATTGACGCCGGCTGAAGGCCAACAGTTGCCCTGTCAGACCGGCTGCCCGATCCGCCGCTTTTTTCACCTCTTGCATGTCAGGCAACGACGGATCGCCGGGAGCGAGGCGCTGGATGATCAGTTCAGTGTAGCCGCGAATCACGGTCAGGAGGTTATTGAAGTCGTGCGCAACCCCCCCCGGCAAGCCGTCCAACCGCTTCCATCTTCTGCGCTTGCCGCAGTTGGGCCTCCGTCCGGCGCAGTGCCTCTTCAGCCCTGGTGCGTTCACCAAATTGGCCAAGCTTCAGCCCGACATCCGCCATCATACTGAGCAGCTCTTCGTCCTGGTGTTGGGCATACCTGCTAAAAAACTCGATCACTCCCTCGACCTCGCCGCTGACTCGAATTGGAAAGGCGAATGCACCATGCAGACCCGCCTTCGCCGCCGGTTCTGATCGGGGGAAATTTCCGGCCGACGCCACGTCCGGTATCCACGCCGGCTGACCCGTTTCCCAAATCCGTCCCGGCAACCCCACCCCCGGCTTGAAGGATTGTTCCCGAGTCGCCAGGACAAACTCCTCTGCGGCACAAGCCGGAGCATGCCACACGTCGACGCATCGCAACGCTCCCGCCTGTCTGTCGGCTTTCCAAAACACCCCCAACTCCCACTCCAAGCTTTCGCCGATGGCTTGAATGATCCTAGGCACCGCGTCGTCAAGCACCGCCGCTTCGGCCAGCACCCGGGTCACGGCATATTGCGAAGCCAGGCGCCGCTCGGTCCTACGGCGATCGGTGATGTCACGGATAAAGGCGCTGAACACATACACTTCGCCGATACGAGCCGGCGAGACCGACAGCTCAACCGGGAACTCGCGGCCATCCTTGTGCCGCGCGGCCACCTCGATGCGGCGATTGCGAACCGAGCCGGCTCCCGTCCTGAGATACTCCCGAATCTCCTGCAGATGCGTCTCCCGATCACGATCGGGCACGATCGTCTCGATCAGCAGTTTGCCCATCACTTCCTCGCGAGCCCATCCGAAGAGGACCGTAGCTTGACTGTTCCAGTCGGTCACGATGCCGGACGCATCGATGGTAATGACCCCATCAAGCGCCGTCTCGACGATCGCCCGGTTGCGCTCCTGGCTCTGCAGTAAGGCCGCCTCAGCCGCCCGAGCCCAGGCACTTTCCTGAAGAGCTTGACGATACTCCACGCGCAAACGAATCGCCGACCAGACGAGCAAGGCCAACAGGGGGAACCACAAGACCGCGGCAATGCTGCGGCCGACCAGGTCGAACAGAAAGAATCCGATGCCCAGAACCACCACCGTCGTCACGATGAGCAAGAACGGCAGCCACCCGTACCGACGAGGAGCTGGCGGTGACGATGTGGTCTCAGGAACGGTCATGGTTGTATTCCCGTCATGATCCAATTCTCGATCAGCGTTGTTGGGTGGTAGGCCCGCTTGGCGTCACGCAGGCCTGGAAGTCCGGCATCATCCATCGCATTGATCATGGTTGCGCCAGCATTCACGGCGGTGCGGCAGGTATCGCGGAACAGCCACTGGGCCAATCCGGAAACAGATCGATCCGCAATCTCCAGCAGGACACACCAAACACGGGGCGTCAACCAATAGCCGAACGTATACGCGACGATCCGGTTCTCCATGAGGGCCACTGTCCCTGACAGGCCGATCCGCTCAGGCTCAACCAAGGCAAGACGATGTGCACCTTCGGCATCCTCAAGGAGCATGCGCCCCAGTGAGTCAATCCCTTGGCGCTCCTGGCCCCGTTTCTGCGACGACCACAGATCGTACAGGGCAAGGCAGCCGCTCCGGTGATGCGCACGATAAGGCTCGACCGTTATCGTCCGCTCGCGCCCCACTCGGTTGCACAGCGCCCGCTGGGACTTATAGCGGTCACCAGCCAACTGCGCCAACGCCTCAGCATGATAGAGATAGTCGTTCTCCTTGGACCGGAACTCCCCGCCGCCTCGTTCCAATACCCGTTTCTGTGGCCCCATCACATTTTCGATCCGGCTGACCGGCGACTGCCCGTTCCATTCCTGCATCAACCGGAATGCTTCCCGCACAGCATCATCCAATGGCCTCGCTCCCAACGGAATGAGGGGCATGAACCACCCGTCCGGAGATCGGGCAAACAGAAAGAACGTGTCATGGGACTCCATCCACCAGTACGGTAACGCCGAAGTCCAAATGAAATGGTATGGGAAGGCATAGGCGGCCAGTGTCTCGTCGGCGAGCAGCTGCGCCCGGTCCACCGCTTGGGCAAAGCGCGGCGCATCTTCCGGAATCAGAGGACGCAGTCGAGAATCAGGAAGCGCCTGCGCCAAACAAGCCGTGAGCTGAGGAAGAGACTGCACGATGACGACATCGTCTTGAAATCGACCAATCAACCGAGGGTTGGCAACCAGCCGCTTGAGCGAGTCATCAGCCAGCAGCTCATCGGCGACCTGTTTCGCATGCGCGGCAATCGTCTCGGATACGGTCTCCGTCAGAAAGGGACACTTCGTATCCCACCCCAGCACCACTTCTGTGTGTGCCGCATTCCACATCAAGGCCAAGGGGTATAGCCGGCAGTCCAATGGACGCGCCTCATAAATTCCACAGTGGCTGGTCGTGGTATCGAAGGCTGGACAGATGTACCCTTCTCCCGACGGATTAGGCTTGAGATCGATCTGCGAGCCCGACCGGTCAGGAAAGGATGCTGGCGACAACCCATGAGTCACCGCCGCCGCAATCTCCTGCCGCGTAAAATAGGGCCGCAGAAAGCTGTCGGCCTCCGGGAAACGGCAACAGACATCGCAGCGGAAACAGGCAGAGTTTGGCACCAATTGAGGCAGTGATGTTGGCGCAGCCACGGATGGTTCGGACTCCACTATAAGGAGGCCCATCAGCCCATCATACGACGCAGGCCACATGCTAGCAAGCGTGGCTCACATTCATTCTTGCCGCACCCTGCCCCACAGGCAACCAAGCGAAGTCCATACCCCTTGTGGCGCCATACCATGCGTGTTAGCATTCGGCGCACACTGCGTGAAAATCTGCGGGTTTCTCGAACCAAGCAGGGATGGCCTCATTGTCACAGACCGAACCGTTCTGTCCGCCACCTCAGACCGAACCGGCGCTCAACCGCTGCACGACTGTTCGTGCAGGATTATCCGAAGCGGGCCTGTTTGCCTCCGCTGGACACAGGGCCATTGAGGACATTGTCCCCGCCGCGCACACCGCGACGTCCTGGCGAATCAGCCCAAGCCCGCTGGTACTTTCTCAGGAGCAGCTCACATTCTTCGTCCAGCTGGGACCGCAACTTTTGTCGTTTTACCGGGCACTGAACCGCCTTTACCATGAAAGCGTGAAGGGAGCCCAGCCTGCCTGGGTCGCAAGTTGGTTGGATCAGGGTAAGCCCGATGCGCTGGTGAACTACAGCCGAATGAAACGGTTCCGCGACTCGGTGCCTCATGTCATTCGGCCGGATGTGATTCCGACACAAGACGGAATGGTGATTACCGAACTGGATTCGGTGCCCGGCGGCATCGGCCTGACCGCCGCGATGAGCCAACTCTACGCCGATCTTGCCTCTCAGCCCTCAACCCTCAGCCCGCTTCGACTCAGCGAGGCGAGCCCTCAGCCGAGTTATGACCTTGTCGGGGGCCGGGACGGCATGGTGCGTGGCTTTGGCGCCATGCTCCGATCGGCCCAGGGACAGCACGCCGGTTGCATCGCCATCGTGGTGTCCGAGGAAGCAAAGGACTATCTGCCGGAAATGACCTGGCTGGCTGCGCAACTTCGCAAGCAGGGATTGCCGGCCTGGTGCGTCGAGCCCCGCGCCATCCGTTTCACGGAAGACGGACTTCGTCTCACTGTGGATGAAAACGAACAGGCCATCGGCCTGATCTACCGATTCTATGAACTGTTCGACCTGCTGAATATTCCCAAGGCCGAATTGGTTCAATACGCTGTAAAGAAAGAGCGGGTGGCCGTCACACCGCCATACAAACCGGCATTGGAAGAAAAATCGGCCTTTGCCTTGCTGCATCATCCCGTCTTGTCCTCCTTCTGGAGCAAGGAACTCGGCCCAGACGGCTTCCTGCACCTGACCACGATCATGCCAAAGACCTGGCTGCTCGACCCCTCGCCGATTCCTCCGACGGCCACGATCCCCGGCCTCTACGTCGGGGAACGCGCGCTTGCAGGCTGGAGCGGTCTCGAGACCGCCACACAAAAAGAACGGCATTTCGTGATCAAACCCTCCGGCTTTTCCGAACTGGCATGGGGCAGCCGAGGCGTCTCGATTGGGCATGACCTGCCCCAGGCTGAATGGGTGACTGCACTCCGGAATGCGCTGGCCTCATTCCCGCAAACACCCTATCTGCTGCAAGAGTTCCACAAAGGCCGGCTGTTCGAGATGGATTACCTGGACGAAGGGACGAACAGGCTGACCCATATGGCCGGTCGGGCACGGCTTTCACCGTACTATTTCGTCACTGGCGAAAAGGTGGAGTTGGCTGGTATCCTGGCTACCATCTGTCCGGCGGACAAAAAAATCATCCACGGCATGAAGGACGCGATCCTGGTGCCGTGTGCCGTCTCAAAGGACAATGTTCAGTGATGAATGGTGAATGGTCAATTGCAGATGACGGACACTGGATGTCCAAACTTCTCATTCAACATTCACAATTTAACATTTAACATTACGCATCGATCATTGTTATGTCCATCACGCTCTTTCATGTCGATTGGTGTCCTGACTGTATCGTCGTCCGTCGTAAACTGGACGAGTTGGGACTTGCCTATGACGGCGTCATCGTTCCTGATATCAGATCGATGCGCAAGCAAGTTCATGCGGTGTCCGGGCAATATTATGTGCCCGTTTTGCAAGACGGTGACCTCATCCTGACCGAAACTGAGGATATTCTGGCCTATCTGGATTCACGTGCCGGTGCCGGCGGCGCTGAGGGGACGACTCAGTTCCACTCCCAAGCGCGCACGTCTCCCGAGACACCGAACGAAGACGACAACCATCCCTCCTGCCGCATCAACTGAGGGGTCATCGCATGGAAGATTGGAAGCAGATTCTCGCCAAGAGCATCGTCAAGCCGAAGGATCTGGCCGAACGGTTTGGCATGGATGAAGAGGAAATTCGCGCCATTGTCGGCCCCTACCCCATGCGGATCACCCCGACGGTGCTGAGCACGATCAAAGAGAAGGGCGATGCGATCTGGAAGCAGGTCGTCCCTGAAATGGCCGAATTGGCCGACCTCGACGCGGAAGACGACCCGCTGGAAGAAGATCTCATGAGTCCCGTACCGCACTTGGTCCACCGGTATCCGGACCGAGTGCTGCTCATGGTGACGAATCAATGCCCCATCTACTGCCGGTTTTGTACAAGAAAACGGCTCGTCGGCAAACCGGGGTTCCTCAAGAAAGGCGAGCTGGACCGGGCCATCGCCTACCTTCGCGAACACACCGAAGTGCGTGATGTGATTCTCTCCGGCGGCGATCCCTTGCTCCTGCCCGACTATCTGCTCGAACGGGTGTTTAAAGCCCTTCGGACCATTCCACATTTGGAGTTGATCCGTATCGGCTCGCGAGTGCCAGGCACGTTGCCGCAGCGCATCACTCCCAAACTCTGCGAGATCGTGAAGAAGTACCACCCGATCTATATGAACCTGCACTTCAACCACCCCGATGAGCTCACCCCGGAAGTGAAAGCCGCCTGCGGGATGCTGGCCGATGCCGGCGTTCCGCTGGGTGCACAGACGGTTCTGCTCAAAGGCGTCAACGACGACCCGGACATCATGAAGCGGCTCGTGCACCAACTGTTGCTCGCGCGGGTGAAGCCCTACTATCTCTATCAAGCCGATTTGACCAAAGGCACGAATCACTTCCGCACCACCGTCGAAACCGGCTTGACCATTATCAAGGCGCTTCAAGGCCACACCAGCGGCATGGCGGTGCCTCATTTCGTGATCGATGCGCCGGGCGGCGGCGGCAAAATTCCCCTCCTGCCGGACGACTACCTGGTCCATCTGGACGAAGAAGGCGCCGTGCTCCGGAACTACGAGAACAAGACCTTTCATTATCCGCAGCCCACACCCGACAACAGGCGTGAGCTCCCCATGGTCGGCGTCCGGTCATCGCATGACAACGCACCGGAAGAATTAGTCGCCTGCGGCGACAGTTATCCAGACCGTGACGGTTATGCCGCCTGGGGCAATAGTTGCGGCGGAGACACGGACGACCTGTGAAGACTACATCGCCCCATGCCGGCATCCTCCCGTATCAGGACATCAAACGGCTGATCACCGGTCGGGCCATTACCGCCTCCCCGGCGGTCGAAGACCGCCAAATCCAGCCGGCCAGCCTCGATCTCCGGCTCGGACGCAAAGCCTATCGGTTGATCAGCAGCTTCTTACCGGAGCTCTCGGCGATCTCCTCCCGTCTCAACGTGCTCGACTTTTACCAATCCGACCTCGTGATGTACGAGATGGACTTGACCGACGGGGCCATTTTGGAAAAGGGCCACGTCTATCTCGTGCCCTTGCTAGAGACGTTGAAACTGCCGAAGACAATCCGCGCGCGGGCCAATCCAAAGAGCACTACGGGCCGGTTGGACGTCTTTACCAGAATCGTGACGGATCTCAACGCCGGGTTCGATGAAATCCGCGCCGGCTACCATGGTCCGTTGTTCCTGGAAGTGGTCCCCCGTTCCTTCGCCATCAAGGTGCGGACCGGACAATCGCTCAACCAAATCCGATTCGTCCGCGGCGAAGCCACAGTCACGGACACGATGCTGCGAACCCTGCACCGGCGCACGCCGTTGCTCTACCACAATGATCCGTCCAGAAAAACCCTCGGCAGCCGAGACTTTCGCGCCGAGCACGGGTTGTTCCTCCGTATCGATCTCAAGGGGGACGACAGGACCGATTCCCGCATTATCGGGTACCGTGCCAAGAAGAATAGTCACGTGATCGACCTGTCCAAAGTCGGCCATTACGCCGCTGGGGACTTTTGGGAGCCGCTGTATCGGCATCGCAACGACAGCCTGTTGTTGGAGCCGGAAGAATTCTATATCCTCGCGTCGAAAGAGCGGATCCGTGTGCCGGCGGGCTATGCCGCCGAAATGGTCGCCTATGAAGCGGCCTGCGGGGAACTGCGAACTCACTATGCCGGTTTCTTCGATCCGGGGTTCGGCTATGGTGCGCGCGGGGAAATCAAGGGGACTCAGGTTGTCCTGGAAGTCAGACCCCACGACGTGCCCTTCTTGATTCACGACGGACAGACATTCTTCAAAGTCGTCTATGACCGCATGCAAGACGCACCGGACCACTTATACGGAGTCGGCCTCGGCTCATCCTATCAACAGCAAGCATTGACGCTCAGCAAACACTTCAAGGCATAAATTATGACGTCGCCCGATGCTCCCACTCCACAAGACCAGACGCACCCGCCGGTGCACCATCCGGCTCCACCGGACCGGGAAGACAGCGGCAGCGACCACCATATGCGCGTGCTGGGAAAGATGGTCGGCACAGCTTTCATGTTTCTGGGTTTCTTGCAGATCTTCCTGTCAATCAGCGGCGGATTCGAATTGAGCGGCGTCGTGGCCATGCTGTTGTATTTCGGCGGGCTGGCCATTTGGGCCAATGCCGTTATGGAGCACCCACTGCTCCGGTGGGGGGTTACGATTGGAGCCATCGCGGTTGCGTTAGGGTTTCTCCAGTTCGGTGAGATCCTCTTCTGGCACAAGCAGGTCATTTTCTGGGCCACCGTGATCATCGTCATGTATTTCATGTTCAACGAGCCCAAGAAACCCGCCGCGTGACACCGTGATGACGATTTCCGTCATCATTCCAACGTTAAACGAGCACGGTATCCTGGCAAAGACTCTGACTCATACCGCATCCCTAGACTTTCACGAAATTATTGTGGTCGATGGAGGCAGCACAGACCTCACGATCCCGACGGCTCAGGCCTTTTGCGCGGACACACCCAACACACAGCTCATGACCTCCCCACAGGGGCGTGCGCGCCAGATGAACGAAGGAGCCAAAGCCAGCCGTGGCGATGTGCTCCTGTTTCTGCATGCTGACACCCAGTTACCGGAAGACACCGGACAAGTCATTAGATCCACCTTCGCCGACCCCACGGTCGTTGGAGGACGGTTCGATGTGCGATTCGACAGCTCGTCTCTGTGGAGTCGGATCATCGGTTCATTCATGAATTACCGATCACGCCTGACGGGGATTGCCACCGGTGACCAAGCCCTCTTCGTCCGCCGTCAGATCTTCGATCAGTTGGGCGGCTTCGCGGAGATCCCGCTGATGGAAGACATCGACTTCACCAGGCGGCTGAAACAAGCCGGCCGGATCGCAGCACTCACGAACACCGTCACCACGTCATTTCGGCGATGGGAAACCCAGGGCCCGCTCAGAACCATTCTCTTGATGTGGACCCTGCGCTTCCTGTATTGGACCGGCGTAAGTCCTCAGCGACTACATCGTTTCTACGCGACCATTAGGTAGAACCATGCTGACTCCGAAACTCAGCACTCAGCACTCAGCACTCAGCGCTGCGCTCGTCATCTTTGCCAAAGCGCCCATTCCCGGCCAGGTCAAAACACGCCTCTGCCCCCCGTTGACACCGGACGAAGCAGCTACACTCCACGGCAGCTTTGTCCTCGACACGTTGGAGCGGACGAAAGCTGCCGTGGCCACATTCAAACTCCCGCTCGACCGCTATCTGGCCTGTGCGCCCTCTTCCACTCTCGTCTTCTTCAGAATCATGGAAGAACGGCAGGGCGTGAAGTTACTCGATCAAGCCGGCGACAATCTCGGGGCAAGGATGAATCACGCTTTCGAAACCCTGTTCGCGCGGGGATACACACGTGGGCTGATTGTCGGGACCGATACGCCCTCCCTGCCGCTTGAGCGATATCAGCAAGCCCTTACCGCATTGGAATCGCATGACCTGGTTCTGGGGCCGGCCCTTGATGGCGGCTATTATCTAATCGGTCTCAACCGGCCGATTCCCGATCTCTTCACAGGGATCCCCTGGTCCACCAAGCAGGTGCTCGCCTTGACACAAGAGAAGGCCAGAGCGCTTGGACTCAAGGCGGCCCTCCTTGAGTCATGGCGCGACGTCGATACCATCAGTGATCTGGACGAGCTCATCGAAGCCAGCGTGCTCGATGCCAAGAAACCAAAGCGCGACCAGTCGTTTTCGAGCCGCACGGCAGGAGCGCTCCAGCTTCTCGCCAAACGTCTCCGTTCTAGAGCATAATACGACGCTACATCCAACAGAGGACCCACCATGCTCCAACAAGTCGCGCTGATTACCGGCGGAGCCAAAGGCATCGGGCGGGGTATCGCCCTCGACCTTGCTGCTCAACAGTGGAAGATTGCATTTTGCTACAGGACCAGTGAAGCCGACGCACAAAGTACCGCTACGGCCATTAGGAACCAGGGGGGAGAGGCGTGGCCGATTCTGTGCGACGTGTCGAACCCTGAGGCGGCACAATCCGTAGTGGCGCAGGTCGAACAGAAGTGGGGACGGATCGATGCCCTCATCAACGGCGCCGGCCCGTATCATCGTATTAATCTGCTTGAAGAAACCGTCGAGGGTTGGAATGAGATGTTCGACGGCAACCTGCATCCCATTTTTTATCTCGCACAGGCCGTGGCTCCAGGCATGAAAGCACGCAAGGCCGGCCGCATCATCAGTTTCAGCATGGCCAACGCAGACCAGATGATCTCCCAGCCGGACGTCACGGCCCACTACATCGCCAAAGCCGGCGTGCTCATCTTGACACGCACCTTGGCCAAACTCTTGGCCCCCTACGGCGTCACGGTGAATGCGATCTCACCGGGTTTTATTGATTCGGGCAGCGCGCCGCCGGGCGAACTGGCCTCCATGACCAAGCGCATTCCCGCCGGCTATATCGGCACAGTTGACGATACCGTTGCTGCTGTCCGGTATCTGCTCAGCGATGATGCCCGGTACGTGAACGGGGCGAATATTCAGATCAGCGGGGGATGGGGGATATAGGGGGAGAGCGGCATCCAGGTTAGTTCCTTGCTCACTGAGCGCGCACTCGGATTTATCGTAATCACAATAAAGGGCTGTGCTCGCTCAATGTGCGCAGGGGAACCAACCTGGATGCCACTCTAGGAAAGAAGAGAAGTGCTCGATGCATGCGCACAGGTGAGGCCAGCACTCTCGCCTCACGAAGGAAAGGGTGTGCAGGGGAATCAACCCGGATGTCGTTCTTGAGAGAGGGGAAAAACTGGCGGCGCTCGGTCAATGCGCGCAGTATGAAACCATACCCATCCTCTCAGAAGGGAACGTAGGAGGAGAAAACGGAAGGAGAGATTCAGAAAGGAGGGACTGATGCGATCAGAGCAAGAACGGGAGAGCCATCGCCGCTTTGTCCAAGCCCTTCAGCATGAACATCTGACGTGCCCACAACCAGGCTGCGGTGGGGCAATGGACCTCGCCGATCACACGCCTCACAATGCGCGTATCAAATCCTACGAAGCGACCTGCGAACGCTGTCACACCAGCGAGACAATCACCGGGAAGGAACAACATCAGCCCCCATGGGACGTGGCGTCCATCACGATGATGGCCGAGATTCACCTGCTCCACGAACAACCGACATGCCCCTTCGACGATACGCCTATCACGTTTATCTCACTGCCTAATCCCCGGCGCAAGGCTCGATACTGCCTCCAGTGTTACTACTGCGGCCGGCACACGGAAATGAACTGGCCTCCGCCGGAAGCGAAACGGTAAGCACCACGCGCGTTGACAAGCGCTGAGAATCGAGCAAGAATCGCAACTCGATATGCTGGATAAGGAGGGTAACATGGCGAACTTGACTGAAGTCATCAAAGGCGCAATGAGCCTGGATGTCCGCGATCGAGCCGTGCTCGCTGAGAAACTTCTGGCGAGCTTGGACGAGTTGAGCGAGGCCGAAGCAGATCGTCTATGGGCAGAGGAATCGCAACGCCGATTGGATCAATATCGTGCCGGCCAGGCCAAGTCCGTTTCAGCGGACACAGTTCATGCCAAGGTGAATACGCTCCTGCGATGAGACCGCTTCGGTATCACGAGGTAGCGGAAGAAGAATTGCTGAACGAAATCGGCTATCTCGAGTTACAGGCCCAAGGACTGGGGAGGCGATTCTTTGCCGAGATTCAACGAGCTGAAGAACGCATCCTCCAATTCCCACAGTCGGCTCAAGAGGTTCGACCAGGAATTCGGAAGTCCATCCTCCGGACATTTCAGTATTCACTCATATATTCGGTTGAGCCGGAAGGCATATTGGTTTTGGCGGTGGCGCACCATCGTCGACGCCCCGGCTATTGGGCCAGTCGCTTGACTGGATAAGACATACGTCGGTGGTCGACACACGGAAATGAACTGGCCCCCGCCGGAAGCGAAACGGTGAACTGCTCCTGGGTTATACGCAACTTCGACCGAACCTACGTATAACCCAAATGATGCTGCAGTTGATCGAGGACTGAAGCGCCAGGATGAACGCTTCGACGAGGCTACACCACAAGAGCGTTCTTGATGAACTCGCCGAGGCGACGGAAGTAGGCCGGGCCGCCCACCTCGTAGGTATTGTTATGGTCGGCGCCTGGGATCACATACCAGTCTTTTGGCGGCTTCGCCGCGTCGAAGACTTGCCGGCCCAATTCGATGGGGATGATGTCGTCTCTGTCGCCGTGAATGATCAGCTTCGGCAATGAGAGCTGCGGCAGGCGATCGATTAACCGGAACTCCGCCCCCAGCAGCCAATGGACCGG
>VGXE01000060.1 GCA_016873455.1 Nitrospira sp.
GCGCGGCGGCGCGTGTTGGCGGGAGTCTAGCGGATGGGTGTGCGAACAAGGCTCCGGGCGGCCCGACAGCGGGCGATACCCGAGGCGGACGCTCCCGGACTAGCGAATTTCCAGCAGAGTACCTGTGTTGCTCCATTCAGAAACAGAGTTCTTCGTGTAAACGTGAATTAATCAGACCTTCCCTTATTCTATTTTCAGCGCCTCAGCGGGATTCAGGTCGTGAGCCTTCGGCATGCCAACGTGTACGGGCCTCGACAAGATCCGGACGGAGAGGCCGGGGTTGTGGCGATCTTTATTCGTCAGATGTTGAACAACCAACAGCCCATTATCAATGGGAACGGGCGCCAGACCAGAGACTTCGTGTATGTGGACGATGTCGTCGAAGCCAATTTGGCTGCGATGGGGCAGGACTCACAAGGAGTCTACAACGTCGGGACGGGTACCGAGACGTCGGTGAACGAATTGTTTCGGATGCTCTCGGAGCTGACCGGAATGGGCTGTAAGGAAGTTCACGGGCCCGCCAAAGCAGGAGAGCAAAATCGGAGTGTGGTCGATCCGTCCAGGCTCAAGCAAGAACTTGGCTGGGAACCCAAGGTCAGTTTGGCCGAAGGGCTGAAGAAAACCGTGGACTACTTCCGAGAACACCCGAGATAATCAGTAACGGGGTACTTTCCCGTCTATCTGGAGCGACCAGGCATCGATCCCGCCGATCAAGTTTTTCACATTCGAGAATCCCTGCTGGAGCAAGAATCCCGTTGCGTCTCCGCTCCTCATTCCATGGTGGCAATAGGCGATGATTTCGCTGTTCTTATCCAGCTTGGCGAGGGATTGGGGTAAGGTTCCCAGCGGGATCAATGTGGAATTGTCCAGTTTGGCGATCGCATGCTCCCACGGTTCCCGGACATCCAAGAGCACCAACGTATCCCCTTTGTCGAGCCGGGTCTTCAGTTCTTTCGGGGTGATCGTAAAACTCATGTGCCAGCCTCCTTCTCAACAGAAGACGATCATAAGCGACAGAGGAAAAGGCTGTCAAATATCGAGTTGGTTCAGGTCGCGTCAAATGCCCACTGCTCACGGCGATCGGGGAGTCTGACCGCTTCAGACAGCCGCGCAATGAACTCGCGGCGGGGAATGTCTTCCGCGCCAAACCGTATCACATGCGGCGAGGATTGCTGGCAATCGATGAGCCGAAATCCCCAGGCGTGAAGTTGACGTACCAGCGAGACCAACGCCACTTTCGAGGCATCATCGACGCGTGTGAACATGGATTCGGCAAAGAACGCTCCGCCAAGGGCCACTCCGTAGACCCCACCCACCAACTCATCCCCCATCCAGGTTTCAGCGGAATGGGCATAGCCTAATTCATGCAGGCGCGTATAGGCTTCGGTCATGTCAGGGGTAATCCAGGTGCGGCCATCCGGATATTGCGGGCGCGGTCCCGCACACCCTTCCATTACGGCGCGAAAGCAGGTGTCGAGTGTCACTGTCACAAGACGGCGGCGGATGGTTCGCTGGAGACTGCGCGGGATATGGAGCTTATCGGGAAAAAGCACTGTGCGAGGATGGGGCGACCACCAGAGGATGGGCTGGTCGTTGTTGTACCAGGGAAAGATGCCGTGACGGTAGGCTTCCAGTAGCCGTTCTGGATGCAGGTCGCCGCCGACAGCGAGCAACCCATCAGACGAAGCCTGCTCAACCGGTGGGAAACGAAGATCCCGTCCCCCCGCTTTCAAAATGACCATAACCGGCCATACGATCGCGATGGATGACAATGAAGAAGCGTCGCAATCACCGAGCGCGGGCTGCCGCCAGGATCTTCGCGCGCATGCGGGCCCGATCATTCTGTGACAGGACCGGGGCCGGACTCCGGCGGCACAGTGACACGGTTTGGCGGAGAGACGCGACGAACTCTTCGCAACGCGGGCACGCGCCCAAGTGCCGGCGGATCTCTCCGCAGATGTCGCCCGACAGTTCATCGTCGATGAACGCCGACAATTCGCGAAGAATATGGAGACATCGTCCCGCCTCATGTCGATGGGAGGTGACTTCGGGGCGTCTTCGTTTCATTGTGACGGCTCGTTTGACCATGACGCGTCTTCCTTTGCTAGGTGATCGACTTATCCTGGTGCGAGGCTGTGTCTTCGGCCAACCCCCTCGCGCTGAGTTCGCGGCGGACGAACAGCCGTGCACGATGGAGCCTCGACTTCACAGCCCGTTCGTTCAATCCCATAATAGCGCCTACTTCCTTGGCGCTCAGACCTTCCATGTCGCGCAGGACGAGTGCCATCTTGTACTTCTTCGGCAATTTCCCGATGGCGGTATCGAGCGCCTCGCGCAGTTGCTTGTTGTGGAGTGCCTCCTCCGGGCTGAGTCCTTCGACGGGAATCTGCAACCGAAACTCACCGTCAGACGTGGGAATGAACTCATCCAGCGACAGCTCCCGCTCCGGCGCTCCTTTTCGTCTGCGCCGCATGCGCAAACAGATCCGTGATGCGATGGTATAGAGCCAGGTGGAGATCTGCGCCTCGCCGCGGAAATTCTTGAATCCGCGGTAGGCATTTAAGAAGGTTTCCTGCACCAGATCTTTTGCCGCTTCGGTTTCGCCGCAGAGCCGGCTCGCATAGCGGTACATCACATCGATATTGTTTCGGTAGAGGGTATCGAAGGTGTCGGCTTCCCCGCGAGTCGAGGCCGGATGGCTATCAGAGCTGGAGGATTGGCGTAAAGGAGCCATATGCCCAGGCAGTCTACGAAGGGAGGGAAAAGAGAGTCAAGACACGTGTCGGGCGGGGCTTAATTCAACCGGTAGAAATCGACGACGGTGCCGTCTCCGGTCAGTTCGACGGTGATCGGGTTGCCTTCCCTGACTCCGGCCAAGGCTGCCTTTCCCCGATCGGTTGGGTACACCTGTTCACCGTTCGGGGTCCACAGTCGGATGCTGGCGTGATCCGGCGAGGCAAAGGCGAGGGGGCCGGTGACAAAACGACGCGTCATAGCCGTCGCGTTTGGGGCCGCCAGATCGGCGACCACATTTCGGTGGCGCACGTGCAGTGTCAAGGTCTGTCCCACCTTCGCATCCTTAATCCCGATCTTGGAGTTGACGTTGATGACGCCGATCGGCGTCCGGAAGAAAATAAAATTAGATTTCAGTTTAGAGACGGTACCGGAGAGCAACAGATGGGCGGCGGTCCCTTCGGCTGGAATCTGCCCGATCTGGAGATCAAACTGCAGGTCGTGGATGCCGATCACGGTTCCCTTCTCATCCACTTCCACGGTCACCGAGGTGCCTTCCCGGAGGGCCGCGAGCGGCCGTTCATGGGCCCCGAAGTCGAATGGCTTGTCTCCTTCCGGAGTCCATCGCCATAGCTTGTTGTCGCCCTCGTCGTGTCGCGTGAATGGCCCACTCAGAAACCGGTGAACGAGCGACCCATCGCTCCGATTTCTGATGTCGATGGCAAGGTGGGCATCGTGAATCCAGAAGGACACATACTGAGAGGCGCGGAAGTCTTTCAGCGTCGTCTTCGAACTCAGGGTGAGCAGGCCAATCGGTGTCTTCAGGAAGACAATGCCGGGTTTGGTCAGCCACAGCATGCCTTTCAGGATGATCGAGGGATTTCCGGCATCGGGACGTGCGTGAGCCTGGGCTGTCGTCGGTTGGACAACAGCCTCCGAAACGGGGCTCTCCGAACTAGAGTTCTCTTGAGCGGGACTTTCTGGAGCAGGATTCTGCAACGCGGGAAGTTCCTGAACAGATTGCTGATCGTCGGGAACCAGAGGTGTTTCTCCGGCATACACAGCCGCGGTCGCGACGACGAAGCCGGTCGCAGCGAAGGCGTGAAAGAATCGCCGGATGGTCGAGCGTCGTGTCATCATAGTCGAAGCCTCTCGGTCGAGGATCGCAGGTCTGGGAAGTACTGGTACGGTCTCTCTGCCTCAGCGGCGCAGCGTGTCACACGACAGTGCACATGCAGTGTCTATGCGAATAACATGGGTCGTGGTGTGAGTCAATGTGAAAGCAGGTTTGTTACGATGAGGCTGAGCCGTCTGACTGAAAGCGCGCGAGTGCAGTTACTTTTTTCTGACCAGCAGACGCAACGGTGTTCCGGTAAACCCGTATGACTCGCGCAGTTGGTTTTCCAGATACCGCAGATACGCGGGCGTGATGTCCTGGGGGTGGCCTACGAACAGGGCGAATGCTGGAGGCTTCGTTGTCACTTGGGTGATGAAGGCGGATTTGGTCGTTTTCGATGGTTTGCCTTTGCGGACCGGCAAGGGGTGCACCGATAGAATGTTCTGCAGCCACACGTTCAACGCACCGGTGGGAACCCGTTTGGTGAACATCGCATAGACGTCGTCGATCTGGGCGAACAGTTTGGAAGCGGAATCCGGCTTGAGGGCCGAACCGTACAGCACCGGCGCCCAGGGCAAAAAGGGCATACGGCGCTGGAGTTCGAGTTCAGAGTCTTTTCTGGCTCCGGGGTCGCCCATGCGCAGATCCCACTTATTGATCCACAGGAGACAGGCGCGTCCCTGTTTCAGGATGGCCCCGGCGATCTTTGTGTCCTGCTCCGTCACGCCTTCAACTCCATCCAATACCAGCACGGCCAGATCGGATCGGCCGATGGCCCGGAGCGAACGCATGACGCTGTAGCCTTCAATGCCGCGATCAATTTTTCCGCGCCGACGGATACCGGCCGTATCGGTGAACAGATATCGCTTGCCCTCATGCATGACGAGGGAATCGATGGGGTCGCGCGTCGTGCCGGGAATGTCGCTGACGACGAGCCGCTCCTGACCCAACAAGGCGTTCACGAGCGTGGATTTTCCGGCATTGGGCCGGCCCACCACGGCGATGCGGGGCACGTCGAGCGCGTCACCGGTGTCATCGACCGCCGGGAGCAGCGGATAGATGGCGTCCAGCAACTCGGCAACACCAATCCCGTGTTCGGCGGAGACGGGATACAGCTCGTCTTTCCCCAATCGATAAAAATCAGCGAGCAGGGGTTCGACTTTCGGTGTATCGATTTTGTTGATGGCG
This sequence comes from Nitrospira sp., assembly GCA_016873455.1. GTDB lineage: Bacteria > Nitrospirota > Nitrospiria > Nitrospirales > Nitrospiraceae > Nitrospira_D. Next base: position 5,039 of record VGXE01000060.1, read on the forward strand.
ACAAACACCGGTTTGGTGACCCCGCGGAGCAACTCGACGACATCCTGGTCGGGTGGGGTCAATCCCGCACGCCCATCGAGCAGGAGGATCAGAATGTCGGCTTCCGCAATGGCCAATTCGGATTGGCGGCGGATCAGCGCCGGCATGCCGTCCGAGGCCGAGGGGTCAAGTCCGCCCGTATCGACCAGTCGAAATTTTCGGTCTCGATACGCCGCATCTGCATAGTTCCGGTCACGGGTTACCCCAGGCACGTCGTCGACAATGGCGGTTTTGGCGCCGAGGATCTTGTTGAAGAGCGTCGACTTTCCGACGTTCGGCCGGCCGATGAGAGCCACCAGCGGAAGTGCTGAGGAGTGAGTGCTGAGGGCTGAGTGTGGGGCCATATGAAGCAACACCAAACTAAGGAAATAGGATGTCGGACCGTAACACAGCGATTTTCGGAAAGACAACCATCTCGTGTTCTCCTCCGAGCTTCCAGTATACTTCTCCCATGACTCAGTCCTCAGCCCTCAGCCCTCAGTCCTTCATGGATTGGAGCCAGATCGACGATGTCCTGCTGGACATGGACGGCACGTTGCTCGACCGGCATTTCGACAACTTCTTTTTCGAAGAGGAACTCCCACGACGGTATGCCGCGTTGCACGATCTGACGTTTGAAGCATCACGAGACCGATTGATGGCGATGTACCGGTCGGTCGAAGGCGAACTCGCCTGGACCGATTTGCATTATTGGACTACGCGGGTGGGCATCGATGTCGTGGCGCTGCACAAGGAATTGGACCATATGATCGGCTTTCTCCCAGGCGCCGAGGAATTCTTGCGCCATCTTCGGCAGCTGGGGAAGCGTGTGACCATTATCACAAACGCGCATGAGGCTGGTGTGGCTGTCAAGACTGCCAAAACCGGTCTTCATCGGCTGGTGGACCGCATTGTCGATGCGTTTGAAGTCGGCTATCTCAAAATGCGGCCGGAATATTGGCCCAGCTGCCAGCGATTGCTGGGATTTGATCCGGCGCGGTCTCTCTATATGGATGACGATGAGGGCTGTCTGATCGCCGCCAAACGGTTCGGCGTGGCGCATCTGGTTCACAGCGCCAAGTCGAGCTCTCAACTGCCGCCGGCTCCGCTCGCCGAGTTTTATTCAATTACGGGGTTTGCCCCGCTTCTTAACGGCCACCCACCCCGCTAGCACGGGCTTTCTGTCACGGCCGCCGTCGGGTCTTATTGTTGTGCGCAGCCTATCAACGGGTGGCGTTGCGATGGGCCGGCAATGTTGTTGCGTCCGAGAAGTCTGTGCTAGATTCGCCTCAATCTTTCAGCCCAAAGTCTCACGGTCATCACGTCGACAGTCGACGTTCTCAGACCTGACGACTCTTGGACTGTGCGACGAGGTGACTTTCTCGGAGAACATGAGCAACACCTACGATCACCACACAATCGAGGCGAAGTGGCAGGCGTATTGGGAGGAGCACCGCCCGTTTCGGGTGATGGACGACCCGTCAAAGCCCAAGTTCTATTGCCTCGATATGTTTCCCTATCCCTCCGGCTCCGGACTCCACGTCGGCCACCTTGAGGGGTATACGGCGACCGACATCGTGTCCCGGTACAAACGGATGCAGGGTTTCAATGTCTTGCACCCAATGGGCTGGGATGCATTCGGCTTGCCGGCCGAACAGTACGCGGTAAAGACCGGTATTCACCCCGCGATCACGACCGCGCAAAATATCAGTACCTTTAAGCGCCAAATGAAACGAGTCGGGCTGTCCTACGACTGGGACCGGGAACTCAGCACCACGGACCCTGACTATTATCGATGGACCCAATGGATTTTCTTGAAACTGTTCGAGCAGGGCCTCGCCTATGTGGCCGAGGTGCCGGTGAACTGGTGTCCGGCGCTTGGGACCGTGTTGGCCAACGAAGAAATCATCGACGGCAAGAGCGAAGTGGGCGGCTTCGACGTCGTCCGCAAACCGATGCGGCAATGGGTGCTCAAAATCACCGCCTATGCCGATCGGTTGCTCGAAGACTTGAAGTTGGTTGAGTGGCCGCCGAGCACGCTTGAGATGCAAAAGAATTGGATCGGGCGTTCTATCGGGGCCGAGGTGGACTTCGCCTTGGCCGGCCGGAATGGGTCGATCCGCGTATTTACGACCAGGCCGGACACGCTGTTCGGCGCCACCTATATGGTACTCGCACCGGAACATCCGCTGGTTGATCTTGTGACCACTGCCGAGCAGAAATCGTCCGTGTCCGCGTACCGTGAAACGACGGCTAAAAAGAGCGATCTTCAACGGCAAGAACTGAACAAGGACAAGACCGGCGTGTTTACCGGCGGCCATGCCGTCAATCCTGTGAATGGCGAACAGTTGCCAATCTGGATCGCCGACTATGTCCTGATGAGTTACGGCACCGGCGCGATTATGGCGGTGCCGGCGCATGACGAACGGGACTGGACATTCGCCCGTCAGTATCGGTTGCCGATCCGCGAAGTGATCGCCGGTGGAACGGTCACAGAGGCAGCCTTTACCCAGACGGATCGAGGCACTGTCATCAATTCGGCGACGGCGGACGGGAGTTTTTCGATCAACGGGATGACGCCTGCCGACGCCATTCCCACGATGACGACCTGGCTGGAGGCGAAGGGGAAGGGTAAGAAGGCGGTCAACTACAAGCTGCGAGATTGGCTGTTTGCCCGCCAACGGTACTGGGGTGAACCGTTTCCGATTCTGTGGGTGGACGGGGACGCGCGGGCGATTCCAGAAGAACAACTGCCGCTCAGGTTGCCCGAGACGAGTAATTTCAAGCCGTCAGGGACCGGCGAAAGTCCGTTGGCCAACTTGACCGACTGGCTGGCAACGACGGATCCGGCGACCGGCACACCGGCTCAGCGTGAAACGAACACCATGCCCCAGTGGGCCGGCTCCTGCTGGTACTATCTTCGCTTTATCGATTCCAAGAACTCCGCACAGCTTGTCGACCCTGCAAAAGAACGCTATTGGATGCCGGTCGATCTGTATATCGGTGGCAGCGAGCATGCGGTGTTACACCTCTTGTACGCCAGATTTTGGCATAAAGTTCTCTTCGACATCGGCGTCGTGAGCACGCCCGAGCCGTTCAAGAAGTTGGTGCATCAGGGCATTGTGCTCGGTGAAGACAATCAGAAAATGTCGAAGTCGCGGGGAAACGTGGTGAACCCCGACGACATGATAGACCGGTTCAGCGCGGATGCCGTACGGCTGTACGAGATGTTCATGGGCCCGCTCGAAGCGACGAAACCCTGGAGTACCAGAGGGGTGGAGGGGATTACACGGTTTCTGGAGCGGGTGTGGCGGCTGATGGTGAACGATGAGGGGAAGCTGTCCGATGCCGTGGTCGCAGAGGCGCCGACTCCCGATCAGCAGCGCCTGCTGCATCAGACGATCAAGAAGGTGACGGAAGACATCGAATCCCTACGGTTCAACACGGCAATCTCGCAGATGATGGTTTTGACCAACGAGATGACGAAGGCTGAGCGACGGTCGCGGGGGGTCATGGAGCCGTTCGTGATGCTCCTGGCTCCATTTGCACCGCATCTGGCCGAAGAACTGTGGGAGAAGTTGGGGCATCCACCGAGTGTCTCGCAGCAGCCGTGGCCCCGCTTCGACCAGGCCCTGATAGTCAGCGACCGGCTAACGATTCCGATCCAGATCAACGGCAAGTTGCGCGGAAAAATCGAGGTCGGTGTCCAGGCAACACGAGAGCAGGTGGAAGCCTTGGCCAAGGCTGAAGCGGCTGAATGGCTGCAGGGCAAAGACCCGAAGAAAATCGTCTATGTCGAGAAAAAGCTGATCAATTTTGTGGTGTAAGACGATGATGAGGCGAGGGGCAATGGGCGAGGGGCGAGGGGTTCGAGTAACGAAGAAGGACAAGGCTTCTTTGCGCGTGGCATCTATTACGTGTTGCCTCTTGCCCCTTGCCTCGTGCCTGATTCTTGCCGGCTGCGGGTACCAATTTCGCGTGGAAGGACCCGGTCCGACCATTGGTGGTGCGCAACCGTCGGCGTCGCAGGAGCCACCGCCGCGTCTGATTGTTCACACGTTGGTCAACCGGAGTTTCGAGCCGAATCTGGAAACCCGCTACACCAACTATTTGCGCGTGGAGTTTACCTCCGGCAGTGGCGCACACGTGGTGCCGGACTCCGAGGCCGCCGATCTCATTTTGACCGGTGAGATTCTGTCGGTGTCGGCGCCGACGTTGAGTTTCAGTCAGGCCAGGACATTGGAAAGCCGGGCTGAAGTCGTCGTCAAGGTCCAGATAGAGGAGACCCGAACGAACAAAGTCGTCTGGACACAACTGGCAAGAGGCGCCTCCGAATTTTATGTGACTTCCGATCTGCAGTTTAATCGAGCGCTCCAGAATCGCGCCCTGGAGCAGGCCGGTCGCCTTGCCGCCGCGGATTTAGCCGCGCGGTTCTTGTTGTATGTCGACTCTGGCGGATTGATCACTCCTGCAGCAGGATCAGCGGTAACGCCGTAACCACTCGCAGGGCTTTCCATGGCATCGACGATCACGCCATTCCACCTCGAAACAGTATTGAAGCAAGCAGCTCCAAGCCCACTCTACTTGGTTGTCGGTGAAGAAGATCTGTTGAGGGATCACGCGCTGGCCGTGCTCAAAGCGAAGATTCTTGGGGACGGCGGAGAGTTTAATTACGACCTGTTTTATGGGGACGAAGCCGGCGGGTCGGATATTCGAAACTGCGCGGCTGAAATACCGGTGTTCGCGGAGCGGCGGCTGGTGGTGGTGAAGGCAGCGGACAAGTTGCCGGCACGAGAAGGCGAGGCGCTGCTCGACTATTTTAAAGAGCCGGTGGAGACGACGACGCTGGTGTTTGTCGGCCCGAAGCTGGATGGCCGGATGAAATTTTCCCAAGCCTTGGGTCGTGCGGCCGTCACGGTCGATTGCGCGTCCATGCGTGAGGCACAGCTGCTTCCCTGGATCGCGCGCGAGGCTGACCGGGTGGGCCTTCAGTTGGAGGAGCAGACCCGGCACATCCTAAAAGAGTCCGCCGGAGGCTCGCTCTATGGATTACGCAGTGAATTAGAGAAGCTGGCATCCTACGTGCCGGCTGGCCGTGCTGCCACGGCGGCCGATGTCCAGGCGCTCAGGGGTATTGAGCCTGAGGCGTCGGTGTTCGATTTGACGCTGGCGATTGCCGCCGCCGATCGCGGGAAGACCCTGGCCATTCTCGCGCGCAATCTCGATGCAGGAGAAGCCCCGCTGCGAATCTTGGGCTCGCTGGCCTGGCAGTATCGTCGTCTGTGGAAGGTCAAAGAATCACTGACGACCGGTGGGCGCGAAGGCGAGGCGGCTCGAACCTTGCGGATGGACCCGATGAAGGTGCGGCCGTTCTTGGGCCGATTTTCGGACGAGCATCTTCAGACAGCGGCCCGTCTGTTTCTCGATGCTGACGGAGCACTCAAGGGTGGCGGCAACAGCCGCCCGAAGATTGTGATGGAGCGTCTGCTGCTGCGGTTGTGTGATTTCGTGAAGAAGCCAACAGTCGAGCCGCCGCCCAGGCCCTCTGGGCCGCCAGGGCGGGTTACGGCTCGTCCTGTGTCGAATGTGCGAACGATTAGGAGCGGGAGCCGGACAGGGCGTTGACACGCAGGGTCAAGCGAGACACGCGGCGGGAGGCCGTGTTGCGCTTGAGAGCGCCTTTGGACACAGCTTTTCTGATCGCGGAGACGGCTTCACGCAAGGAGGTCTTGGCGTCCTCGACTTTTTTCTCGGCCAGGGCCGATTGGACCTTCTTGACGACCGTCTTCACAGCGTTCATAGTGGCCCGGTTCCGGTCATGCCGGCGCTCCGCTTGTCGGGCCCGGCGAATTGTCGACTTATGAATCACAGGCATCGTCTTTTCCTCCAGAAAAGAATCTGACTTGTATCATAGGGGGTCGCGAATCGTCAAGGATCGGAGGGAGGGGAATCTGCATGTCGAAAATCGTGGCGCGTGACCGATTGATCTTTGCGCTGGATGTGCCGTCTGCCGCCGAGGCAGATCGGCTGCTGGACCGGCTCCATGGCCATCTGTCCTTCGTCAAGGTCGGGCTGGAATTGTACACGGCGGCGGGGCCGGACATGGTGAAGCGGATTGTCGAGCGAGGGATGCGGGTGTTTCTTGACCTGAAGTTTCTCGACATCGAAGAAACCGTCCGACGGGCGACGGCGCGGGTGGCGTCGATGGGGGTGGATTTTCTGACGGTCCATGCCAATCGCAAGGCGCTCACGGCGGCCGTGCAGGGCCGAGAAGGTTCGTCACTCAAGCTGCTGGCGGTTACGGTACTCACAAATTTCGACGGCAACGATTTGCGTGATATGGGGATTCAGCGGACGGTCCAAGACCTTGTGACCGCGCGGGCGCTGCTGGCATCCGAAGTCGGCTGCGATGGTGTCATCGCGTCCGGCGAAGAAGCGGCCGCTCTTCGGCAGAAAGTCGGTCCCCGGTTCACGATCGTGACGCCGGGTGTCCGGCCGGTGGGCAAGGGGGTGGACGACCATGCTCGGGCCACCACGCCGACGCAAACGATCACGTCCGGCGCCGACTATCTCGTGATTGGCCGGCCCATCCGCGACGCCGCCGATCCGGCCGCGACCGTGGCCGACCTCGTGGCGGAGATGCAGGCGGCGTTTGATGCCAGGGGATAGGGACATCAAGCGTCATTTGGCATTCGTGGAAGAAAGCCAAGGCTGAAACTTTTCACCTCTCACGGTTCACCCTTCACGAGTGACGTTATCGCGTGCCGCCGGTTGCAGCAGCGATTCGCCCTTTGCTAAGATCCCCCTTCTTCAGTCGTTCTCGCACGGTGGGTGTAGCTCAGTTGGTTAGAGCGCCGGATTGTGGATCCGGAGGTCGCGGGTTCGAAACCCGTCATCCACCCCATACAATTCCTCGACACAATTAATCAGGTTGTTGGGTAACAACACGGCCTCCTCCTGATATTCACGGACGAATTCGCGGCCGCCGTTGAAGCTCTTTATGGCCGGGAAACAGCCGTTCCGCTTTTCTCCTCTTCTGGCTTGTCGGGAGCCGTTGAACAGTAGACCGGCGTGTCAGCCATGGCCGAGTGGATCGCGTGCTCAATGGGTCGCTTGATCATGGAGAGATATTCACCGAGTTGTGGTGAATTTGCAGGAAGAGCCCACGCGTGAGCGTAAGAGTCGATCAAGGGCGCACCAGCCTTCGTGCTGCGTGGTGTACCCGGAATTGTGTCATTGCAAATATAATATGACATGTTATATTTACAACAATGATCAAGCGCCGCGCACAAACGGAATTGCTCCGGTTGCTGGAACAATTTCCGGCCGTCGCGATTTTAGGCCCGCGCCAGATCGGCAAGACCACGCTGGCTCAACAGATAGCGGCCCTTACGAAACCGTCCCCGGTGTATCTCGACCTTGAAAATCCTATCGATCTCGCAAAACTTGATGATCCTGGCCAGTATTTACAGACCCATACCGATCGTTTGATCATCCTTGATGAAATCCAGCGTACCCCTGGGCTGTTTCAGGTGTTGCGCGGCGTCATCGACCGCCGCCGCCGGGCCGGGCAGCAAGCCGGACAGTTTCTCATGCTGGGATCAGCGTCGCGTGACCTGTTGAAACAATCCTCGGAGTCGCTCGCCGGGCGCATTGCCTACAAGGAACTCACCGGCTTGACGGTGTCCGAGATCAAACGCACCGATCAGGAGATCCTCTGGCTGCGCGGCGGATTCCCTGATAGCGTCCTGGCCCGTGATGATCAGGCCAGCATGCGCTGGCGCATGAATTTTATCAGCACCTATCTGGAGCGAGACGTCCCGCAGCTGGGACCACGCATCCCTGCCGTCACGCTGCGGCGGCTCTGGACCATGCTGGCTCACAACCAGGGGGAGCAGGTCAATCTCTCCAAACTCGCGGGCGGGCTTGGCGTGTCGATCCCTACGGTCACGCGATACATCGAATTGCTTGAAGATCTGCTGCTGGTGCGGACGCTGCGCCCCTGGGCGGGAAATATCAAAAAGCGTCTCGTCAAAGCGCCGAAGGTGTACATCAGGGACAGCGGCATTGCCCATGCGCTGTTACACCTAACGACGCATGATGATGTCCTGGGGCATCCGGTTGCGGGAGCCAGTTGGGAAGGCTTCGCGCTGGAGAATATCCTGTCCGTCCTTCCGGAAGGGGCAACCTCCTGGTTTTACCGCACCGCGGCCGGCGCAGAGATCGATCTGGTGATCGAACGGGGCGTGCGTCAACGGGTGGCGATTGAAATCAAGCGGTCGCTCGCGCCATCCGTCTCCAAAGGGTTCCACGTGGGGTGCGAGGATATCACCGCCACACGCCGCTATATCGTCTATCCAGGGACAGAACAATATCCCGTATCGAATGGCGTGATCGTGATGCCGCTGGTTGCCATCATGACGGAGCTTCGGGGAATTCTTGGCTGAATCTAGGGAAGGTCTGATTTATTCCCCGTTGGTGATGTGCTATGAGAAATGCAGCACTGAACGGGAGGCGCATCCATGCACCAACAGACCTTTGCCGAAGTCCCCTTCGAGCAGTATCGCAAATCCACCCGCCGGGAACGGTTCCTCGATGAGATGCATCGCGTGGTGCCGTGGGCGGAATTGGTGATGGTGATCGAGCCGGT
>VGXE01000061.1 GCA_016873455.1 Nitrospira sp.
GGGCGGCCCGACAGCGGGCGATACCCGAGGCGGACGCTCCCGGCCTAGCGAATTTCCAGCAGAGTACCTGTGGTGCTCCATTCAGAAACAGAGTTCTTCGTGTAAACGTGAATTAATCAGACCTTCCCTAGGGAAGGTGTCCTGTCTAGTCTCGTGCTTCGTGGATCAGCACCTCATGCTCTTGCTCTTCATCCTGCCGTGCGGGTGATACAGGGCCGTCTTTGGGAACCGGGGACGACGGAGATCGTCGTGGGGGCGCAAGTGGTCAAGCAATTTTCCAGCGCGCAACTCGGGCACTCGCTCCGGTTCGGCAATCGTGAATGGACGGTGGTGGGTGTGCTCGAAGCGAAAGGAAGCGGGTTTGACTCTGAGGTCTGGGGTGATGCCGAGCAATTGATGGCTACTTTTCATCGCACGGTCTTCTCGACCGTGACGGTGCGGCTGACCCATCTGGACGCCCTGGCCTCGTTCAAGGACCGGATTGAACATGATCCTCGGTTCAATATGACCGTCAAGCGTGAACCGGAGTATTACGAAGGGAAAGCCGAGAGTTTATCAAGAATGATTCGCGTCACTGGACTGTTCTTGACGGTGGTCTTCAGTATTGGAGCGATCCTGGGAGCAACGATGACGATGTCGGCGGCCGTCGCCCACCGAACGACGGAGATCGGCACGCTTCGGACGGTCGGTTTCACGCGCCTCGATATTCTTCAGGCGTTCTTGCTCGAATCAATCGGTCTGGGGGCGGCCGGCGGGTTGCTCGGGGTTGCAGGCGCTTCTCTCCTGCATTCCACCACAATTTCCACATTGAACTGGGACACGGGGACTGAGATCGTGTTTGGGTTTCAGCTGACTCCCGCGATGGCGGGGCAAGGACTGTTGCTGGCGGTCGTGATGGGCATTGTGGGTGGTTTGATCCCCGCGATCCGAGCGGCCCGACTGGAGATTGTACAATCGCTGGGCGAGCGCACGGTGTAAGCGTGCAGTCTTGCGCTGCCGTCGAACGCGAGCATGGATCGAGCAGCGAGTTGTGTTGCAACGGTGAGCAGGCATCGGTGGACAGAGAGATGGGAGTGGCGTAGAGATTGAGGCGACGTCAGAAGTTGCGGGAAACAGGTCTGGCAGTTGCGCATTCTTCTCCCAGACCTGTCCGGAGAATCGGGGGTTGCCTCCCGCCGATTCTCCGGCCTTTCGGGGCACGTCTGGAAGCTGTATACTCGCAGAGACAGTTCGAAATCATCTTACCAACTACCATGAGGAGGAGTCATGAACAGGATGAAAGCGATGGCAGTGGCGGTGGCGGTGTGCGGCTTGCTGGCAGGAGGAGCCGTACATTCGGCATTTGCCGGCGAGGGAGGACACGTCAAGGAGGTCATCAAGCACGCCAAGGAAGGCATTGAACATGAGAAGGAAGCCATCAAGCATATCGAGGAGGCGATACAGGGAAGCGGCGATGCCCACGCGAAAGAGGCGCTTGAGCATGCGAAAGAAGCCGTGAAACATGCTGAGGAAGCCCTGGCGCATGCGGAGCAAGCGGATCATGCCGGTCATAAATCAAAGGGGAAGGCAAAGTAGCTCATCCAATGAGGCCTCTGCCTCTCGCATGATCGCCAGATAGCCTTCCTTCAGGGTTGCCTGCGGCGCGCCGTCCGGCGTGCCGCTGCAACCGCCCCGCGTTTTTCTTGGAGCGAGTTGACCAAGTGGATAATAACTGAAGCCGAGTGAGTGGTCACGGCATTGGGTAGGGAGCAACCACAAACGAATACTTGTCAGGAGGAAAATCGGTCGTATTACGGGTGGCGAGTTATAACTGGTGGTTGAGTGCGAGCGAGGCGGGCGATGTGAGGAAGTAGCGACGATGTTTGGTGCTACTCAGACTCACTCGATTTCCCATGGGTTCAGCACGCTCAACCCGGGGATTTCTCTGAAATCTTTGACATTCCGTGTGGCTAATTGCAAGCCATGACTGAGCGCAATGGCTGCGATTTGTGCATCTTCGGTGCTGATTGGCAGGCCGAGACGGGTACGATGTTCCACCAGCTGAGCATAATGGCCGGTTGCGGTGTGATCGAACGGCAAGCATCGTTCGGCAAAATCCTCGGCAAACATAGCGACCGCAGCCAGCGCCAAGGAGTCTTGCCGTTTGCCAGACGGCAATAAGGCGATGCCGAGTGCAATTTCGGCTTCGCTGACGGCGCTGACCCACAGATCTGTAGGAGGATTGCGGTCGATCCAGTCGAGTACTCGTCGGTTGGGAGAGCCCTTCATCAGTTCCGATAGGACATTGGTATCGAGCAGGATCATGCCCCATCCGATTCCAATACATCGGGAGGCTGTCTGGAAGGCTTCCGATTCGGGAGGTCTAATTCGACGCCACCGAGCGTCGAAAATCGGTGATGGATCCGGCTGCCTAAACCTTCAGGTTCCACCCTCGGTGGGAGTACCGCTTGCTGCAGGATTTGCCGCGCTTCGTCTTCCATGGAATGGCCGTGTTGAGTCGCGCGGCGTTGTAATCGGATCGTCACGGATTCATCGATATTGTGGATGGTGAGATTAGCCATGATGTGCTCCATGCGAAGTGTTTTTGCGCATGATAATCCGAGGTGATGACTGCGTCAATTCTTTCGGATCTTGTGGAGAAGGAATGGTCGTGCACGCAACCGTTCACCCGAGTGATGGTGGCCAGAATGACTGGAATCGCCGCTGCGCGGGTAATTACCGAAATGAAAAGATCCTGCTTGTGTTCATGTAAGAAGCGGGTGGCAGCGGCGATTCCGTTGAAATGGTCGATGAGGATAACCGAATCCAGCAGGTAGCGTGTTACTGATTCTGCCATTCTGCGCGCAACCGACGTTGGTATGCCAGGCCGTCACCGGCGGTCCAAAGCCCGCGTGTTTGCGAAAGAAGGTCATCGAAGGGCAACGAGAGTGACGGTGCAGCGACATGATGACGGTACAGATCGAGTGCTTTGCGGACGATGTCCCCGGCCGATACCTTCTCGGCGATGGCTTGTTGATCAAGCCAGGCCTTCTCTTGTTCTTCTAGCTCGATAGTTGTCTTTGGCATTGTGCGAGCGCTCTTTACAAGAGTTGCTCTGTAACCATACCACATTTGTGTCTGGCCGGGAACAGCGGGACGGTTGGTTGAATGTGCAGTGTGCCATACGGTCACTCCTGGTTACACCGGGCCAGAGCGCCTGACGGCGACATTGATTTGCCTTGTCGCTGCCGTTACGATGGGGACAGTCAACGGCGAGGGCAAGCATGCGGGGTCCGATCGGAAACCGGTTTGTCGTACGTGCCGTCTGGGTTCTGGGCTTTGTGCTCCTCTCGTTCACGTCACCCTCCATCTGCCTGTCTGCCTCACAGACGGCTAGACAGGATGACGTACGGTCGCATCTGGATCGTGGTGAAGCGCTGCTGCGCCAAGGCAATCTCAAGGGAGCTGCCGAGGCCGCACGACGCGTGCTCGACCAAAACCCGTCATCGGCGGAAGGGCACTATCTTCTTGGACGAGTGTTTCTGAACGACCGCAAGCCGGACAAAGCCGCAGAGGAGTTTACCCGTTCCCTCGCCCTTCAGCCCGCGTCCCCAGGCGTGTTGAGAGATTTGGCGGGTGTGTATGTGGTGCAAGGCAAACTGGCCAATGCCGAGCAGGCGCTGTCACGCGCGATTGAGGCCGATCCCACCCACGTCGAGTCTTACCTGAGTTTGGCGAAACTGCACGAGCGGCGGCAAGACCAGTCTTCCGCGAAGAAGACCTATCAACGTGTTCTGGCGGTGGAACCGAATCAGCCCGAGGCGCTCTTTCATCTGGCGATGCTCCATGACAATCTCGGAGAATCCAAAGAGGCCCGTGCAACCGCGGCTCGTCTGACGGCGGCGAGTCCCAAGCATGCCGAGGGGTGGTACTTGAGCGGGAAACTCGCCGAAAAGAACGGCGACCTTGCCGAAGCCGTCTCTGCGTATCAACAGGCTGTGGCCGCCAAGCCCGATTTCGTCGCCGCTCACTACAACCTTGGATTCATCTATCGGAGCCAGGACAAGCCGAAGGAAGCGGAACGCGAATTTCTGGAGGTGTTACGCTATCGCCCAGAGTACGTGGATGCGTATATCAGCCTCGGCGCGATGTACACCGGTATGAACCGGCTGGAAGAGGCGGAGCAGGCCTATGAGAAGGCTGTCGCGATCAGACCTGATCATGCTGAGGCGCGATACAATGTCGGTGTGTTTTACGAACTGTATCGAAAAGATATGCCGCGCGCACTGGCCCAATATCGGAAGTATCGGGAATTGGGCGGGCGTGATGAACGGGTCGAACGGATTGTCGGGGCCGGGCCCCCGTGACGAACGCTCGTCAACATCTTGTTGGAGAAAGAGCGTATAGCTGATGGCGTATAGCACATGATTGGATTAGATTATTAGAATGCTTCGATTCAGGTTCCGATCTCGTGCCATAAGCCATACGCAATAAGCTCTGTTCTTCGGACGAGCTACGTTCCTGGACGATTTCGTGTTTACCAATAATAGGGCCAGGGGCGCCAATAGGGGGACCAGTAGGGCCCCCAATAGGGGCTGGGACCGATGTAGGGCCGAATGCGGGGCGGTTCTTCTTCTTTAGACCACACACGCATCGTTTTGATCTCTACGACCGGGTACGCATAATCCGTTTCATCGAGCGGCAGGACGACAGACCCCGCGGCTTCTCCGGTGATGGTCACGAAGGTACCGGCAGGGATCGTGGCCGGGTCGAGAAATTCCTTCTTCGTTGCGACAAAACGGCCTTGAGAGGTACTCAAGTCCATAGTTGGTTTCTGCGAGGACGCAAGCGGGAGTTGAAGAATTTCGATCCTGGTTTCTTCTTTCAGGCGCTTGGCGCTCAGAATCTTGCCGCCCAAGGTGATCGGCTGTCCGCGATACATCTCGGGCGCCGCTTTCACCTGTGCGTAGGTGAGGCGTGGTCCAGGGGATTCGAGCCCGTCCCCTGTCGTGGCACATCCCGATGCGATCAACAATACTACTGGCAGGGTTGGTATCCACCACCGAGTCAACATGGCGGCATTATAACAAAGAACCGGCAGCGGTGTGGTCCATCCTTGAAGAAAAGATATAATGGAGCCCAGGTTATTACCTCGAAAGGAGTGTGCAATGAATGGTCGAACGAGTGCGATGTGGAAACGGGCCGGAGTCGTCCTGGGAGCAATCGTCCTGCTGAGCCTGCCGATGGGCACACAGGCGGCCACTCCTGAGTTGAAGGGCAACTACGAGCTGTTGAAGAGCGAACCTTCGACCCACCAGCGTGGCAAAGTGAAGATCGTCGAGTTCGCGGACTTTTATTGTCCGCATTGCCATCACTTTGAAGAAACGGGGCTTCCGCTACTCGTCAAAGAATTCGGGGACAAGATTGAGGTGACCATGGTCGGATTTCCCGTCATTCATGGCAAGCTCCCGACCGCCTTCGACATGTATGAGCAGGCCAAGATCATGGGGAAAGGTGAGGCCATGAAGGCGATCTTGTTTCGCATTATCCACAAGGACAAGATGAGCGGCATTCTGGATCGTTCAATTCGCTCGTTGCTCATCAGGGAGGCCGGGTTGGACGTGGAGGCGTTCGAAGCCGGGCTGGAAAGCGGCAAGCCGGCGAGAGCGTTCGAGGACGGGCGGCGGTGGGGAGAGCGCATCAAGGTGTCTTCCACCCCGTCGCTCTTGCTCGACGGCAACATCAAAATCGATGGGGCGAACATGACGCCTGAGAATACCATCACAGTCATTCGAAGCATTCTCGAAAATGACGCGAAGAAGTGAACAGTGAATCGTGATGGGTGATGGGTAGAGTGCAGGCATGGTCGTTCTCTTTCTTCACTCATCACGCATCACAGATCACACATCACAGGGTTGAAATGGCGATTGATCCCATCTGCGGAATGACCGTCGATCCGGCCAGAGCGGCGGGTGCGTATGACTACAAGGGCACGACGTACTATTTCTGTGGGACCTCGTGTCTCGTCCGGTTCAAAGCCGACCCGGATCTGGCGTTGAGCCGGAAGCCGCTGACGCTCGTGGTAACTCCGTCCGCTCCTCCATCGCGTAAGCCGTTGCCGATGATGCAACCGGTCAGCCGGGGTGAGATTGATCCTGTCTGCGGCATGACTGTTCAGCCTGCCACCGCTGCTGGCCGCTACGAGTATCAGGGGAAGACGTATCACTTCTGTGCGACGAGCTGTCTTGAGAAGTTTCGGGCCGAGCCGGACTATTACCTGATTCCTCCGGAGCAGCGGCCACCTCGTGCCGTTCCGGTTCCGGCTGGTGGGACGGTTGAATACATCTGTCCGATGGATCCCGAGGTCCTGGAGAACAAACCCGGGGCCTGTCGAATCTGTGGAATGGCGCTCGAACCGAAGGTCATCTCCATTGAAGAGACAGGAAACCCTGAGCTGGAGGACATGAGTCGACGGTTTTGGATCGGACTAGGACCGGCGGCCATCGTGATGCTGATCGCAATGTCCGACATGATTCCCGGCATGCCGCTCCACCATCTGATCGGCGGAGCGACGCTCAACTGGGTGCAGCTCGTGCTGGCGACGCCGGTCGTGCTCTGGGGCGGCGCGCCGTTCTTCCAGCGCGGCTGGGCGTCGATCGTCAACCGGGCGCCGAACATGTTCACGTTGATCGCGATCGGGACCGGAGCCGCCTATGGGTATAGTGTGGTAGCGACGATGGCGCCCACGCTGCTCCCCGCGTCTTTTCATGGTCACGATGGATCGGTGGCCGTGTATTTCGAGGCGGCCGCGGTGATTACGGTGCTGGTGTTGCTTGGACAGGTATTGGAATTACGGGCGCGCAGTCAGACCAGTTCGGCCATCAAAGGTCTTCTACGATTGGCGCCGACAACGGCACGGCTGGTGAGGGCCGATGGGCAGGAGGACGATGTGCCGCTCGAGCAGGTTTGTGTCGGCGATCGCCTGCGCGTACGGCCGGGCGAGCGGGTACCGGTGGATGGCGTCGTCGTGGAGGGGCACACATCCGTGGACGAGTCCATGATCACCGGTGAATCGATTCCCGTGGCGAAAGAAACAGGAGCCGCCGTGACGGGTGGGACGATGAACGGGACCGGCGGTATCGTGATGACCGCGCAACGAGTCGGTCGCGAGACGCTTCTCTCCAGAATCGTTCAGATGGTCAGCGAGGCGCAGCGAAGCCGTGCGCCGATTCAGCGAATCGCGGATGTGGCGGCGGGGTATTTTGTGCCACTCGTGGTGGGCGTCGCCGTGCTCACGGCCTGTGTCTGGACTCTGTGGGGGCCTGAGCCCAGGTTGGCCTATGCGTTGGTGAATGCCGTCGCGGTCCTGATCATCGCCTGCCCCTGTGCGTTGGGTCTGGCGACCCCCATGTCGATTATGGTCGGCACCGGGCGAGGCGCGACCGCCGGCGTCTTGGTCAAGAAGGCCGAGGCACTCGAGGTCTTGGGCAAGGTCGATACGGTGGTCTTTGACAAAACCGGAACTTTGACCGAAGGCAAGCCACGGCTGATGACGATTCGCGGCCTGGCACCGTGGGCTGAGCAGGACTTGCTTCATGCCGCCGCAAGTCTCGAGCAAGGAAGCGAACATCCGCTGGCCGCAGCGATTGTGGCGGGCGCACGAAGCCGAGGCATCACGCTGACAACCGGCACACATTTCCAATCGATGACCGGCAAGGGCGTCTCCGGTCTGGTCGATCACACACCAGTGGCGGTCGGGACTCAAACCTTTTTGCGAGAAACGATCGGGGTGAAGGAGGAGCAAGTACTGGTCTCTCTGGATCAAGAAGCTGAGCGGCTGAGGGAAGAAGGGCAAACGGTGGTCTTCGTGGCCATCGAGGGGAAAGCCGCAGGGTTCTTGGGGGTGGCGGATCCTATCAAATCATCCACAGTAGACGCGGTGCGTCTGCTCAAGGCAGAGGGCCTGAAGCTGGTGATGCTGACCGGTGACCATCAACAGACGGCTCAGGCGGTGGGTATGCAGCTCGGCTTGGATGCAGTCATGGCCGGGGTGCTTCCGAACCGAAAAGGGGAGATTGTCGCCAAGCTCAAAGCAGAAGGCCGTGTGGTGGCCATGGCAGGGGACGGGGTCAACGATGCACCGGCGCTCGCCTTGGCCGATGTGGGCATCGCGATGGGGACAGGAGCGGACATTGCCATCGAGAGCGCGGGCATGACCTTGGTGAAAGGGGATCTTCGCGGGCTGGTACGGGCCAGACGGTTGAGCAAGGCGACGATGCAGAATATCCGGCAGAATCTGTTTTTCGCCTTTGCCTATAATATGGTGGGTGTTCCGGTGGCGGCGGGTGTGCTGTATCCGCTCTTTGGTCTCCTGTTGAGTCCGATGATCGCCAGCGCCGCCATGACCTTCAGCTCCGTGTCGGTGATTACGAACGCACTTCGTCTGCGGCATGTCGAATTATAAGTGCGTGGGCCTATCCTCCATGGTAGCCTGGCCAGGGCAGTTTTTATGAACAATCATCAACAGATCATCAAACAATTGCGGCTTGGGCATCGGGGGGCCACGATCAGGACCCTTGCCTTGTGGGGGGTGATGGGCGCCTTTGGTGTCCTCACGGTCGGACAGACTGGGGAGTGTGTTGCCCTGGCAGCCAATGGCCATGATTTGCAGAGTCAAGTCAAGGCCACGGCCACGAAAGTGATCCCTGCCGTGGTCAGTATCGCCTCGACCGTGATGGTGCGAGACCAAGCCTTCAGTGATGAGGCGCTGCCCTTTGGATTGTTCAAGGATCCTCCCACCCGGCGCCAATATGGACAGGGTTCCGGGGTCATTGTCTCGGCAGACGGGTACATCATCACGAACAATCACGTGGTGGCCGACGCCGTCGATGTCGAAGTGGTGCTGGCCGATCGGCGCCAGTACAAGGGCAAAGTGGTCGCCACGGATCCCAAGACCGATGTGGCAGTCGTGAAGATCCAGGCGTCAAATCTACCTGCCGCCGTCTGGGGAGACTCCAGCCAGCTGGCCGTGGGGGACTTTGTGTTGGCCATCGGCAATCCTTTGGGATTGAGCCGCACGGTGACATTCGGCATCGTGAGCGCGGTCGGCCGGGCCGATGTCGGAGTCGCCGACTTCGAAGACTTCATTCAAACGGACGCGCCGATCAATCCGGGCAATTCCGGCGGCGCGCTCGTCAACGTCAACGGCGAAGTCGTGGGCATCAATACCGCCATCGCCAGCCCCACCGGCGGAAGTGTCGGGGTGGGATTCGCGATTCCGAGCAACATGGCACGGGCCGCCATGCAGAGTCTCATCAAGACCGGCCGGGTTGTCCGTGGTTTTTTGGGAGCCGCAACGCAAGATGTGAGCCCATCATTGGGGAAAATCTTCCGGTTGCCGGACGTAAAGGGCGCCATTATCACCGATCTGCAGACCAAGGGATCGGCGGAACGGGCGGGCCTCAAACGCGGCGATGTCGTCGTGCGATTCGACGGGCGCGACGTGATGGACAGCGGCCAGCTACGCAACCTGGTGGCGCAGGCGCCGATCGGCAGCAAGCATCGGCTGGAACTCATCCGGGACGGGAAATCCTATCAAACAGACTTGGTCATCCAGGAAGCGCCGCGTGAACGGGTCAAGAAAAGCCAAACGACAGCTACGGCATCCACTCAGCATCCTCTGTCCGGTGTGATGTTCGACGAGGCCACTCCCGCCTTGGCTCGGCAGATGGACTTGCCCGTCACCAACGGCGTCGTAGTGACCGATATCGAAGAAGGGAGTCTCGCCGAAGCGTCGGGGCTGCTGCCTGGCGATGTGGTGTTGGAGCTGAACCGGCAGCATGTAAATAATTTTGCGACCTTTCAACGATTGGCCGACCCGCTGAAACCCACCGATCTCGCCCTTCTGCTTGTGAACCGCCAAGGCAACGTGCTGTACGTGCCGGTCCAGGGCGAATAACGCATTCTCCATCCTCTCCCGATTCCTCCACGATCCTGCTCTCTGTCGCGCATACGCATTGCGTTCGTGTTCCAGCGGTGCTATAAATCATAAATTCGTGCTACCAACGGAGGATGCCATGGATCAGTTAGTTCGCTTCGGTGTGTCGCTGGATCAACGGTTGCTGAACGAATTTGACCGCCATATCACGCGGCGGAATTACGCCAGCCGCTCCGAAGCGTTGCGCGATCTGATTCGGAACAACCTTGTCGGTCAGGAGTGGGACGAGAACAAAGAAACTGTGGGGACCATCACCTTCGTCTACGATCATCATGTCAGGGATCTGACGGGGAAGTTGACCGACATTCAGCATGACTATCAGGGGCAGATTCTGTCCGGTATGCATGTGCATCTCGACCATGATCATTGCTTGGAAGTCCTGGTGGTGAAAGGCAAGGGGTCGGAGATCAAAAAGGTGGCGGATGCGTTGGTGTCGGTCAAGGGCGTGAAGCACGGCAAGTTGACGATGACGACCACCGGAAAAGCGCTTCGCTAGCGATTTCAGGAAGCCCTTGCACCATGATGACGGCCCCACGGTACCTCTTTGGACTCCTGTTAGCCGGGTTGACGCTGTGCGCGGCCGGTGTCGCCTTGGCCCATGACCCCGATGAGCAAGAGCTCGAAGTTCCGGAAGTCTCTGTCCGCACAGAACGGCCGGTGGCGGCGTCTTCTCAGCAATTCATCCCCGACAAAGAAATTCTCTTGCAGCCCCAGGGCAGACCGGCCCAGGTCCTTCGCCTGATTCCTGGCTTCGTGGCCGTGGAACATTCCGGCGGCGCGGGAAAAGCCGACCAATACTTTCTCCGGGGCTTTGATGCCGACCATGGAACCGATGTCGGTTTCTTCCTCGATGGCATGCCGATCAACGTGCGTACGCATGCGCACGGGCAGGGCTATACGGACCTTAACTTTATTATTCCCGAAACCATCGAAGGGGTCGATGTGCACAAAGGTTCCTATCTGCCCGAGTACGGAGATTTCGTCACCGCTGGGGCGGTGAATTTTCGGACGCGCGATATGGTGAGAGAAGGAGTTATTCAGGGAGCGGGCGGGGAATACAGCACGCAACGGTATCTGCTCATGCTCTCTCCGGCCAAAGACCGTGTGCGCACGCTGCTCGCGGGGGAAGGGTTTTATACGAACGGCCCGTACCTCAATGACAATCAGTACTATCGGACGAATCTCTTGGGCAAGGTCACGACGAATGTGACCGGGCGAGACGAGCTGAGCCTGAAGGCCACGTTCCTCCAGTCAAAATGGGATGGGTCCGGAGAAATTCCCTTCCGGGCCGTGAGCACGGGTGCGCTTGATCGGTTTGGTTCCATCAATCCCTATGAAGGAGGCAACACGCTCCGCACGACCGGAAACGCAAACTATCACTACGACACGACCACCGGCGGGCAGTTCTTTGCCAACGCCTACGGCCAATATTATCGGCTGGACCTGTTCACGGATTTTACGTTTTTCCTGAATAATCCCGTCAACGGCGATGGCTTTGCGCAATTCGATCGTCGTGTCATCTACGGCGGCGACATGGGATACAAACAGCGGGCGGACATTCTGGGTCTGCCTGTGATCGGGACGGTGGGGTTCCAGACGAGAGTCGACGATGCCCATGTGAAATTGGGAACGCAGACCCTGCGGGCTCCAACCGGCACCACCATCGACAGCCACGCTCGGACCGTATCCTACTCTCCCTTCATCAAGGCGGAGGTTCAGCCGCTGCCCTGGCTGAGATTTTCAGGAGGCGTGCGGGGAGAGTTCTTTACGTTTGACGTGCGCAACCGGTGTGCGGCCTGTGCCGAACAACCTGACGGGCGAAAAGGTTCCGGGATCGTCCTCCCAAAGATGAGCATGATTCTTGGCCCCTGGGCAAGGACCGAATTCTTCGTCAATTATGGAGAAGGGTTTCATAGTAACGACGCGCGATCGACCGTGTCGGCTGGTGCGTCTCCGTTAGCGCGAGCGCGAAGCTACGAGGTTGGGGTCCGCTCCAGGCCGTGGGGCCAGGAAGGGCTCGAATTGATTGCCACTGCATGGCGATTGGATCTTAAGTCGGAGCTCGTCCTCATCGGCGACGAAGGTACCACGGAGATTCGCGGGGCGACCCGGCGTCAGGGAGTCGAAGTGGCTGCCAGGGGGAAGGTGTGGGGCCCGCTCTACGTCAACGGCAGCTTCACCTGGACGCACGCGGAATTCCGCAATGGGGATGCCATTCCGCTGGCGCCGGAATACACCGCCTATGGCGCGGCGATCTTACAATGGCCGGAAGGGCTGACGTCTCAACTGCAAGCCACCTATCTGGGGGTTCGGCCGTTGACGGAGGATCGCCGGTTTACGTCCCCCTCGTGGCTGACGTTCGATCTGTCAGAGCGATACCGGATCCCGATCGCCTTGCCGCATGGACGCATGGAAGCGTTCTTGTTCGTCCAAAATCTTTTCAATACCGAATGGGAACAAGCGATTTTCGCGTTCGAATCACGGCTCCGCAATGAGGCCACAGGTGTCAACGATATCCATTTCGTACCCGGCAATCCGCGTACAGTAATGGGCGGGGTTGCCTGGTACTTTTGACAGTCCGGTGCACATCGATTGACGAGAAGCAGAGCCATTCCTTCCACGCGCTCCCCCTCCTCCCCCCCCCCAAGAAAGTGTGAAGGCCACGCCATTCTTTCTGTAGCCAAGTCGATACAGCAGTAAATACACCGATAAATCATGGAGATGTGCGCATGGAGCGCCCGGCCATGGAGCCGTACCCCTTCAAGTCGATACAGAGTGGTGTTTCCCGCTGATGAATATTCGTCTGGAGTATGGGTGGGATTTCGTAGGATTTAGTGGAATTGCCCTGTAGGTACGACAGTTGCTTAAATGACGAGGTATCGCTTCTCAACCGGAGGTGCAGCGATGATGATTGGAACGCGAGAGATCGTCCATCAGGTACATCCGCATCTTGGGGAGTCATTACGGGCAGGCATACTGTCCGGGTTGTCTGAAAGGCAGATCAGCCCTCAATCAGTATCACGCCGGCACGAGGAGCGGGTGACAGAACAGCGGGTCTGTACCTACGCGCTCTGTGAATCGCTCGGTGAAGAGACGGTGGTGATTCAAGAGGGCGAAGCCTATAGTCTGAACCGCAGTCAGCACGGCATCATGCTGATCATGGGTTACTCCCCGAACGCGAAGCAGATTCTCGAATTGCATATCCCCGAAGCGCAATGGCGCCGGTCCCTCAATGTGTATGAAGTGCAGTGGACCAAGCCCGTCACGATCGAGTCGCGCGGCGATCTCTACCTCATCGGGTGCAAGCTGGTGTTCGGGCCATCGCGCTACTGGGCCTTCTAAGCCAGACTCAATCTCGTCTCCACACAGACCCGCAGTACAATCCTGTGATGCCTGCGCCTGCGCAATCTCCATCAGATTGAGATCAATCACGATGTCGTGGTACTTGTACTGCTAAGGAAGGTCTGATTAATTCACGTTTACACGAAGAACTCTGTTTCTGAATGGAGCACCACAGGTACTCTGCTGGAAATTCGCTAGTCCGGGAGCGTCCGCCTCGGGTATCGCCCGCTGTCGGGCCGCCCGGAGCCTTGTTCGCACACCCATCCGCTAGACTCCCGCCAACACGCGCCGCCGCGC